>CAYMLA010000296.1:0-3895 GCA_964390785.1 uncultured Bdellovibrionales bacterium
GACAAAAACTTGAAAATGAAAACTTATCCATCTCTTGAAGCAAAGCCTTCATTTGTTCAACGCTTAAAGCTTGCCCCGCTCTAACAACACTATGACAAGCCATTGTTGCACAAATATCACCAATCACTTTTTCAAGCGCAAAACTTCCACCATAAGATTGCACTTCTTGAGCCACTCTGTGAAGAGCTTGAATAATCGCTTTTTCAGATAAAAACACTGGAGCTGCCTGAACAATAATTGTCTCAGCACCGGATTGTTCAATATAAATCCCTAAGCTTTTTATCTGATCATTGACTAAAAGTAAAGATTCAATTAAATCAGAACTCATATCAATCGCTAAAGCAATTAAATAATTTTGAATATCAATCTCCCCTTTTTTCCAACCATGCATCAATTGTTCAAAATAAATACGCTCATGAGCCGCATGTTGGTCAATCAAAACCAAATGATCATCCGATTGACACAAAAGATAGGTTTGATTAAGCTGTCCAATAACTTGTAAATTTTGCCAAATCAATTGACTAGAATCATCTGACTTGAAGGGCAGATGAGCAATTGTTTTTAAATAATCCAAACTCACAGATTGAGCTTCGCTTGATTTTCCTTTATAAGATTCACTATAAGGAATAAAAAAACTCTTACTCGAATCCTTTTCATTTTTAACTGAATCTATCTCAGTTGAATTAAATTTTGGCATATTGTATTGAACCGTCATAAAACTTGGATCATTGAATCTTTGAGTCTCATAAGAAACTTCTTTAGTTTTATAATTAGAATTCACCTCATTATTTTGTTTCAAATAATTCTTTTCAAAAGAACTCGGTGTTAGCCATGGCGCTTTTTCAAGTTCCTCTCTTAAAACACGATGAACAACTTTAAATATTTTTTGAGGCTCACGAAACTTCACTTGAGATTTAGTTGGATGAATATTAACATCAACATTTTCCAATGCACAATCAACCCACAAAACCACCGTCGGAAATTCTCCATGCATAAGAAGATGACGATAAGATTCAAGTATCGCTGATTGAAGCGCAACATCTTGCACCCAACGTCCACCCACAAAAATCCATAATCCTCGTCGAGAACGGATAACTTGTTTAGGTGATGAAAAAACCGCTTCAATTTTAATGTCTTCATTTTCACCAGAAGCATAAAACAAATCCTCTATTTCAAACAAAGCACGAGATCGTTCCAGACGACTTAAATGAGATGGCCAAAAATAAACCGTTTTATCATTCACTTTTAATTGGATTTGGACATGAGAATAAGCCAAAGCCAACGCTTTAACTACAGTTTTTATTTGTGCTTCCTCAGCAGTATCAGACTTTAAAAACTTTAATCGAGCTGGAACATTAGAAAACAGCTCTTCCACAATCACTTTTGTTCCGATCTCTCCACCAACTAAACACAGTGGAGTTTGCTCACCAAATTCCACTTTAAGTTGATTGGCCATTTCATCTTTTGTTGTCCGTGATGAGACCGTCAAACGACTCACCGCAGCCACGCTAGCAAGAGCTTCGCCCCTAAACCCATAAGAACTCAAGCTCCAAAGGTCACTCGCTTGAGAAATCTTACTGGTGGCATGACGAACAACCGACAATGGGAGATCCTCTGCGCTCATTCCACAGCCATTGTCTTTAACTTGAAGCCATCGTCCCCCTTGAGCCACCTCAATATAAACATGAGTTGAACCAGCATCAATACTATTTTCAACAAGCTCTTTAACTAAATTCGCTGGTCGCTCAATAACTTCACCAGCAGAAATTTGATTGACGACTTCATTTGGTAAAATTTTTATAGACATCTCGTCTACTCCACTTTGTTTTGTATGCTTTTAACAGCCATTACTAAAAGAGGACTAATTAGATGTCAAAGATATAATCAAGTATTACAACATTCGAATAATATGACTTAGAATTCGAATTCAAACACATCCCCTTGATGAAAAGGGTTTTCCATAAAAACCCAACAATTTGCATAATCACCAAAAACTCAATATTTAGTGCCTGTTGCGAAACAACAAACTCATTATTAATCAAAACGGAGGGAAAAATGACTAAATTCTACGTTATTGCTTTACTTATCATAACAATCGGATGCCAAAAAGAAGCCGTTGAAATTGAATACGATCAATCACCACCTGATAAGATTGAAGAGGCTGAACGTCAATTTGAAGAAAATCTAAGCATTGAAAATGAAACAAATTCTTGGTTTTCAAATCCAAATGGAGTCCTTTTGTCCATTCTTGGCAATGAAAACAATAAACAATTGCCACTTAAACTCACCTTAAGTGATGAAGAAACCATAAACAATTCATTTCATTCAAATGATTTTGAAAATGAACTTATTCCCAAGCTCATTCTACAAGAAAACGACACTCAAACTCTTTTTGTTGAATGGAAAAGCCCAGAAGAATTTAATGGAAATATCAATGTTTATTTAAAAATCATTAATCCTGAAAATCAAAATTCAATTATTTTAAATGGTGAACCAATAGAGATCAATAGCAAATTTGCATTTCACCTCGATCATGATTTTTTTAAAGTTTACAAAAAAACACTCTTTCAATCACAACTCATTTTTTCAGACTCCGACGATTTTCAATCGGAAAGTGAATCAAATAAATCAATTCTAGAATCAAAATTCAATCTCATTCAGATTCCTTCCAAATTTAAACTTACCATTTATTCACCAAAATCAAAATTGGAATACGATTATTTTCCAAATAATTCAGACAATCCTGTTAACGGATTTTATGTCCCTAAAGAATTTCCAAATTTTTCAAAAAATGATTTTCAAGCGCTTCAAATTAAACTTTATGCGCCTTCTCAATTAAACATTAATCAAATTCAAGTCACAAACACTTTAACAAACGTGTCTCAATCACTTGTAGTTGAAAAAAAAGACAACCTTTTCCAGGCTTTAATTCCAAAAAATCTCCTTTCAGAAGATGAACCAATACAAGAATTAACAATCCAATATGCTTTTTTAGAAAACTTAATAGAAAAAAAGGCAATAATAAATTTCCCTATTTATTTTCCTCCAAAAAACGTTATTTTAAAAGAAAGAAAAAAAATCTACAAACCTCTTTCTCTCAAGGACGGCATTAAGGTCTACGCCATCAATCAACTGATTTTTGCAAATCCAAACGATTTTCCAGTTTATTTTAAAATACTTCGACAAACAAAAACAAATTCAGAACTCAATCACACAAGATATAGAACTAGAGCTCGAGGAGAAGACTTATACAACAGCCAAATCTTTGAACAAAAACAAAGCACTCGAAGCAAAGCAATGCCCCTCAGTCTATTCTATGTATCAACAAATGAAAAACTAGACTTGATCCAATTACAAAACAGTCAATATCTCAGAATAAAAATACCTGCTCAAAAATCAATTGATGTGTACGAATCTGTTTTATTTGATCAAACCAATAAAGAACTCATCGAGGACTTAACAGAGAACTATGAGCTGAAACAAACAAAGTTATGTATAAAACCATTACTCCAATGCAGATCAATAATTCCCTTTTTAAAAATGCATCTAATCATTAAATGTTATAAAAGTAAAAAAAACTGTGAACGTTGTTATCAAGATAACGAATGTAAAAAACTATGTACAGACTGGACAATTCCAAAATGTCTCGAAACAAAAAATTTAACTGATGGAAATCAACTGAAATTCAATATTTTTTCACTTTCAATTCCATTTTTTACTTCACATATCAATTTTTATGACGAAGAAAGTTCTCAACCAAACCAATCGGGTTATGATCTCTCCCACACCATGACAAAACCATAACACGAAAGTTGCCTGCTACAAAATAAGAACAATTGTTTCTATACTATAAGACTCCCAAATCTCGTTTTTTTAAGCAAATTTATCATTACGC
>CAYMLA010000297.1:0-3891 GCA_964390785.1 uncultured Bdellovibrionales bacterium
TTCTCTTGAGAGAGATCTCACCAATTAGTTCACGCCAGCTTCGCCTGGCGCACATTTGATGATTATAAATTATAATCTTAACAGAATCTAGTTGTTTATTAAATTGTGGCTGTTGCAAAACAGCCACTCAATTACCAATCCGTTTCTTCTGACTTTAACTGTTCATCAGACTCATTTTGATGATTCGTAGCTGGCTTTCGTTTTTCTTTTTTTGCTTTGATTTCAGCCTCATATTCAGCTTTTTTTAGCTCTCGTGCTTTACGCTCTTCAGCAAGAACCTCTTGGGCTGCGCCTTTAAATATAAATGACTTTTGCATTGCTTTTAAAACGATAACCGCCTCATCCAAAGCTTCAATTGCACGCAAGCTAGCATGTGGTAGCTCTGGAGCAACTTCAGCTAGGGCTGGAAGAACCACTTTAAATTCTTCTGTCAGAACAGCCATGTTATCAACCAACTTAGTAAAATTATCAACCATTCCAGGTGCATCCTTTGTCATTAGAGGAAGAATCTTATTAATTTCAGATGTCGTTGTTGCTAAATGCATAAATACTTTTCCTGCATTTCCCTTCCAAGTCATTTGACGACTTAATGTAATCATTTCTTTTGACATTTTATTGAGATTTCCGACTAAAGGTTCAAGTTGATCAAATGTTTTAACTAAACTTCTTGTCCTCTCTGGGTCAAGAAATGCTTCAGCTACAATTTTTAAATTTTCCATGACACCCATCGTAAGATTTAGATATTCCCCCATAACATTTCCACTAAATAGATCTATAAGATCAAATCCCATTCTTGCCTCAATAACTGAGCCTGGTATAACCACTGGGCTATCTTCAGTGCCAATCTTTATGTCAAGCACTTTATCTCCGATAATAAACTGCCTTGTTAAAACCAAATAACTATCTTCTTTGATTTTGTTTTGAAATCGTTCTAAAATATAAAACTTCAAACTCACTTCATTTTCACCCTTAAGAAAAACCTCTTCAACCGCTCCAGCACGAATGCCATTAATTAAAACAATCGTCCCCGGATGGATGCCTCCCGCATTTTCTGTTTTTGTAAAATACCTAACTTTAGGTTCAAACCATCCTTTTTTTATAGCCACTCCAATTGTTGCCGCAGCCGTTCCAATCATTGCAGACAAAACAAAAATTCCAGCAACTCTTTCAAATTTTGAAAATTTAACTTTCATTTTACCCCGCCTTTTTCAAACTAAAATTAACAATAGTTTGAGGGTCTTTAATCTCAATCTCTAAAGCACTAAAATTGGACATAAAATCTTCATCATAAGAAACAATAAAAATGTGCTTTAAATTTCCCAATTTCCTCTGATGTAAAATGTATTGAATTAAATTTTTACGCACTCCTTCAGATAACCCTGCCGTTGGATTATCAAGAAGTAAAATCTGAGGCCTAAGCATCAGAGATCGAATTACGCAGCATGCTTTTTTTACGCTTCCAGAAACCATTGCAGGTCTACTCTGGCGAAATTCATAAATATTAAATAAATCAAGAAGCTCTTTAATCCTTTGTTCCGCCGACTCTAAATCGAGAATTTTATGATAAATAAATGGAAGCAAAAGATTTTGCATGAGTGTTTGATTACTAATTAGTCCCCCTATCTCAAAAGAATATCCAATATTAAGCCTAAGGGGTGCAAACTCTTCAAATGACAGATCAGAAATATTCATATCATTAATAAAATAAGAACCCGATTGAGGACTAAGAAGCCCTGCCTGAAGCTGAAGAAGAGTTGAAAGTCCTGAACCACTTTTTCCTTTTACCCATACGACATGATTAACAGGAAAATCAAAAGTTAAATCATTAAAAACTCTTACGCCCTCTTCAATATCAAACACCAGATTTTTAAAACAAAGAGTTTTAACTTCAATGTGATCACCAAAGTTCAACACTATAACACCCCTAGCATCATTAATTTATTTATATAAAAACCAACAGTTACTGCAACATTAAATAAAACAACATAAATCATACTGTTTAAAACGGCCTTTGTTGTTACTTGAGGAATTTCATGTGGACTACGCTGAACAGACAACCCTTGATAGGCAGACACAATAAAAATAATTGCCCCACTAAAACCATTTTTAAGCACAAACACAATAATGTCAGCCTGATGAATAGAATTCGCTAAATTATCTGAATAAAATGAAAAGGGCATATCGTGCAGAAGACGTGTCACCATATATCCCCCAAGAAGAGCAATTAAATTAAAATAAAATCCCAAAGTCAAAGTGCTAATGATTCCTCCTAAAATTCGTGGAAACACAATATAGCTAAGAGGATTAATTCCTACAGATTCAATGGCCTGAATTTCACGATTTACTTTCATGCTTCCCAACTCAGAAGCAACAGCCGTTCCCGAACGAGCCGTCACAACAAGAGCAACAAACAAGGGACCTAACTCTCTAAATATAATTGCAATCATAATTCCGCCAATCATATCTACTCCACCAAAAAAAGACAGTTGTGTAGAAGACTGAAGCATGACTAAACCACCGGATGCAATTGCTAAAACCGAAACAAGTGGCAATGCCTGCCATCCCGTAAAATAAATTTGAGCAGATACAACACTAAATATTGAACGAAGCCCTTGTGCCTGATCAAGCAATGCCGAACGAAATGACAGATAAGTCATTAAAAGCAAATCTAGTGTATATCCAACAATTCCTATTGATCGTTTTCCGATTCCATCAACGTAAGCTAGAAAAAATCCAAACACTTTCATAAACTCAGCACCTCAAAGTCTTATCGGACGCTCAATTTATAACTCACCCGACTTAAATCGAATTCTAATCAAGATTTTTAGTTATGAAAAAAATTACGGACGAGAGACTAGTAAGCCCAAATGGAATAGAACAAGGATTTTAGACTTTCAATACTTAAGTCAGAAAGATCGACTTTAAATCGTCCAGATAAAACAGAACGATAATAAATTGAAATTTCAGGTGGATAAATTTTATTAAACATTTTCTTAGCACGATATAAATGCAGACGAGATGTTATAACAACAACATCTCGACAATTCAGTGCTTCTACTAAAGGTAAGGATTGCTGAGCATTACCGTAGGTTGTTGATGACTGTTTTTCTAAAATAACATCTTCCTTTTTTAGATTCCCATAGAAAGGCCAACGAGGAAAAATTTCTCTTAAATTTGAAGTCGGATGAACTCCAGAGATAATGAGTTTTTTTATACTTTTTCTAGAAAGCAAATCAAACCCTTCTCTAACTCGTCCAGAACTCCCAGTCAAAACAACAGCACAGTCGGCTGAGTGATCTTCAAGCCAGGCAGTAATAGGCTGTCTTGAAATGCGATCCATTTCTAATAAAAATCGCCACAAACCTAAGCCACATAAAAGAGCAAAAATAATTAAAATAATAAAACCACGATTCATTTATTTATGAGCCAAAACTTCAATTTCAACATCAACATTAAGAGGCAACTGTTTTACAGCAACACAAGAACGAGCGGGTGGATTGTTTGGAAAATATTTCCCGTAAATCTCATTAACAGCACCAAAATTAGACATGTCCGTTAAAAAAATTGTTGTTTTTACAATATGAGAAAAATCCATATTCGCTTCATTTAAAACAGCTTCAACATTTCTCATCACCTGCTCTGTCTGTTCTGAAATTGAACCTTTAACTAACTCTCCAGAAAGAGGCTCAATAGGAACCTGTCCTGAACAAAACAAAAAATCACCTAATTGAATCGCCTGAGAATAAGGACCAACAGGCTTTGGAGCACTCTTAGAATAAATAACTTTTTTCATAAAATCTCCTATCAAAAATAAACTTGTTGGCTGTTTTGCAGCAGCCAATATTTAGAAATAAAACACAATCCCTGCATGCATTGGAGAATCTCCAATTG
>CAYMLA010000298.1:0-3860 GCA_964390785.1 uncultured Bdellovibrionales bacterium
AGCGTCTGACTACGGATCAGAAGGTTGGGGGTTCGACTCCTCCTCGGCGCGCTTTGTTTTTACTAGACTTAGGTCATGTCTTGAGAATCTCTGGAAATCGGGGAGTCAACCAAGAGTCAACAAGCGGAAAAAATTTTAGCACTATTCAAATTCTTCTTGATAATTATAATTTCCTGAATTAAAGTAACTTATAGACGTTTTTGGTTACTCGTTAAAACGAAGTAACGTTAAAAAGAATTGATTTTTTGTCAAAATTATTTCGAATGGATATTTGTGCGGAAGAAATGTCATGAAATTATTAGATCGCTTCAAAGAAATAGTTGAACCTAATGAAAAAAAATTAACTAATGATATACTGTCTCATTATATTTTGAGTACCAAAGGTGGGACGGTTGAAGTCTCTAGTGATTTTTCTATTTCTTATGAAACAAATGAACAACAATCATGTTATTTGTCAAAACCGCTAAAAGATTCAATTTTCAGTTTAACTTTAGTTCATAGCCCTTCCGGTTCTGGAAAAACCACACTCCTTCGTGAACTCTACGCACACATCCATCGTTATGGTGCTTCATCAAAACTAAATTTTGACTTCCAACCTGATTTTAATCTTGAGTGTAAAATCGGGTGTGGATTCATTCCTCAAAATCCACCACTAGTAAAGCACTGGATGTGTAAATCATTATTGCCTAAGAATTCTATTTTTTTTAATGTTTTCTTTCCAGAGTTTACAAGCGATGAATTAAATAATTTTCCAAGGAAGCGTCTTTCACAATTATCAGGTGGTCAAACACGTCGACTTTTTGCTTGTAGTGCTTTAGAAGAGATTCTTCGTGATAACAATACAAACCTTGCTTTTTTACTACTAGATGAAACCTTTGATGGAATCGGTGCTGATGCACTCACTCTTTCGCTAAACAAACTGCGTGAAATTTGGTGCGAAAATTCCAGAAAACCTTTACACCTTTTGCTAGTTACTCACTTAAATACATGTGATTTATATAATTGTTTAAATGAATATGATTTAATTTTGAATATGGAAGTTAAATCTCGTGATGGAGATTCATTAATAACGCTTTTAAGGAATGAGCAATGATAAAGAGTTTGAAAAGTCTCATAATACTTGGCGTTTTGATGCTAATCACATCATTGTTTGATTTTCTTTTAAAATATCCAGATAGTTTCATAGCGCAAATATTGCCTAATAGTGTAGCGCGACTTTCGGTAGAGCAGTTTAAGGGGCTAGGTATAACATTCGCATCTTCTTTGTTTGCATGGTTCACGGCAATGTGTATTGGTTATTTAACAGGCATGCTATCTGCTTGTGCTGTTGTGGATAAAAAGACTTGGCCAATTATTCGTAAATTGGGTAAAGCAGTAGACCGTTTTTATGAAGTTATTTGGGTTGTGCCTTTTGTACTGACTATTAATTTAGCATATGCAATAGGTATGAGAATGCACATTGATGATGGAATGCCAAGAGTATTTGTAGGTTTACTATTAATTGCAGTATGCGGAATAGTACTTGGAGGTTTCAGAGTTTATCGTTCTGTATATCATGCAGTGAATGATGCGAAAGATGAGGATCGATACTTAATATCAAGTCTCTATTCTCCATTTAACCATCGTAGGCCGTTTAATGGTTTCTTTAAAGTTTGGATACGAGCTAGTAGACTTAGAGATTGTGAAATACGTCAGTTTAGAGACGCACTTATAACTAGCTTCTTTCTTTCACTGGTTGCTGTGATGATCCTTGAGATGGTAACGCCTAGTGTTTACGAGTGGTTTTTTCCACAGTCTGGCATTTCTCCTAAATGGCTAGGCGGTGTAGGAAGACAGATACTCGAAGCCCAGCAAAACTATTCTTATGATAAGATTGCTGGATTCATCTGGATAGTAATATTTTTGACATGGTGTGTTAGTTATTTTGTTCACTCTGCAACCAATCATTTCTGGATAAAGTACTACGGAGGTCAATCGTGAAAAGACGTTTACTCTTAGTAACATTTTTCATTACAGTCGGTATGGTTTTCTTTTATGGTTGTAGCGGTAAAGAGCAGTCCATTGGACGAATTTCTTTTCAACTCAATTGGTTGCACGATCCAACATTTGCAGGTCATTACATGTGGGCTAAGTCAACTAATGGCGAGGTTCTCATACGAGAAGGTGGGGCTAATATTGCTCCGCTAGCAGAAGTTGTATCTAGGCGTGCGGATTTAGCTGTAGTCGGAGCAGATATCTTCCTTCAAAAAATAGCAGAATCACTTGCAAAAGACGAAGATGCTGGTCTCATGGTAATCTCGGTTGATTTTCAACGGAATCCAGTCGGTTGGATTATGCATCCTGATGCTGTGAAAAATGAAGGATTAACCGATTGGCAAAATATGTCAGAATCGGAACTAAATCAATGGTTATTCAAAAAAGCCAAGTCAGGAAATTTAACGATTGGCGACAAACGTGGAACAGAAACAACAGCTGTTTGGATACGTTGGTCTAAAATTCATGATGCAAACGACTTGGTAGTAGTCCCAGTTGGATTTGATGCATCCGTTGTATTATCAGCTCCTAAAATGGCTTATCCAGTTTATCTTAATGAAGAGCCGTTCAAACTTGGAGATAGAATAGGTCGCCCTGTGGTGATATTCGATCCTGCTGCGGATAATGTTAACTTATATGGAAACGTTGTTGTCTGTCGTAAGGAAATGTTTAATAGAGATTCAACAAGAGTTCGTAGTATTGCTAAAGCGATTTCCGATGGATGGCAACTTGCTAAAGATAATCCCGAAAATGCAGTAGAAACGGTCATGGAAGTATACACTGATGTCGATAAAACTGTAGTGAAAAGCCAAGTAGATAAAACACTAGATTTTGTCTTCCGTGGTGTAAGCGAAGCTGGTTACATGGATGTTGAGCCAGGAGGTCTATGGGATCAGACAATAAATACGTTGCAAGAAGCAGGAGTATTGCCAAGTGAGTTTACACTTGAAGACCTTAAAAAGCATGTGCTCCAATAATAGCACTGATACAGAGTGGAGTAAAATTGCGCTAGAGTATTCAAATCTAGAGGAAGCACGTCGTAATCTTGTTTTTCCACTTGTGCGAGAGATCATCCAATCAGTTGGAACAAAAACTGTATTAGACTTCGGATGTGGAGATGGGCATCTTCTGAGAGATGCAATAGATGCTGGAGAAATCCATAATGGTATAAATTATGATCCTGCAATTGGGATGTATCAACTTGCCAAGAAAGAAGCGGGATATCGATCTTCTTTAAAAGTTATAAATTCATTAGATTCTATAGAACCTAGTTCTATAGAATTAGTTACAAGTATAGCGGTGTGGATGTGTCAGAAAACAGAAAAATCATGCTATAAGATGCTTGGTGAGATATTCGATTTACTTGCACCTGGAGGGCAATTGTTAGCCGCTGTGACACATCCATGCTTCAGGTGGGAAAAGTTTTCCACATATGAAACAAATTTCAATAAAGATCATTACCTTAATAGTGGTACTAAGTTCAAGGTTAAGATTCATGATAAGAACCAAGAAATGACAGTGATTGACACGCATTGGAATCTTATGGATATGAGCAAACAACTACTTAATAGCGGATTTGTAGTGCTGTGTTTATATGAGTTACCAGACATAACTAATTTTGGGCCATGTCCATGGTTATTAATACATGCAAAGAAAATTTGTCCGCATAAGAATCTATGATCTTAAATTAACAAAACAACTTCTTTGGTTTTCAAATTCAGTTATCTATACTTTGTTATCCTTAATCTCATCAAATATCTGCTTTGCCAAGGCGGGGAATACGACTTTTTGAAATTCACTGTCTTCCATGTATCGGGTGACAATCT
>CAYMLA010000299.1:0-3856 GCA_964390785.1 uncultured Bdellovibrionales bacterium
TGCTTCCGCTGTTACAGCACAAGTGTTAAAAATAAAAATTTGAGTTTTTTCTTTACTCTCTTTATAAAAGCCTTGATGCTCTAATTTTTGACAAATCAATCCGGTGTCATAAGTATTTAACTTACAACCAAAAGTAATGATTTCAAATGAAGCCTGTTTATGAGATTGCATCAACAATCCACCCTCCACCCAACAATAAATTTTCACGGTAAAAAACAGCCGCTTGACCAGGAGTAATAGCTCGTTGAGATTCTTCAAACTCAACCTCTAATCCTAAAGGATGTGGCTTTATTTGAGCCTTTCCGGCTTTATGATGAAACCGAATCTTAACCCAAACCGTTTCATCTTGATGAGGTTCAATTTGCCATCTAAGATCTTTAACAATCATTCTATTTTTATACAAAAAAGACTCTTCACCAACCCAAACCGTGCCTGTTTCTGAATCTATTTTTATAACAAACACGGGTTGTCCTGTAGCAACTCCTAATCCCTTTCTTTGCCCGTAGGTAAACCGATGAATCCCCTCATGATTTGCTAAAATCTGTCCACTTGGATATTCTTTTATTACACCTTTGATAAAATTTTCCTGACTGATTTGCTGATCAATAAAATGATCATACCCTTGAGACCCGACAAAACAAATGCCCGTCGAATCTTTTTTGCGAGCATTCACAAGCCCTTTTTCTTCAGCATAAGTCCTCACATCCACCTTTGTCATTTCACTGATTGGAAATAAAATTTGAGATAAAACTTGAGAGGGCAAAGTAAACAAAAAAAAGGTCTGGTCTTTCCAATCATCAACAGCTTTAAAAATTCCAAATCTTCCACCTTGAATCTCTTTAACATGAGCGTAATGCCCAGTAGCTAAATAATCACAATTTAATTCTTTCATTTTTTGAATTAAATAATCAAATTTTAAATAGGTATTACAATCAACACAAGGAACAGGAGTTAACCCTTTTAAATAAGACGACACAAAAGGATCGATCACCTTAAGACGAAACTCTTGCTCACAATTTAAAACATAAAATGGAATTCCTAATCGATCAGCCACATCACGAGCATCTTCAACATCTGAAGACGAACAGCAAGTCCCAAGACCTTCTTCTGCATCACACTGCGAGTAATCCCAAACTTGCATTGTCATTCCAATAACGTCATATCCTTGATCACAAAGCAATGAGGCTGCAACTGATGAATCCACACCTCCACTCATAGCAACCAAAACTCTTTTCTTTTTCATAACGCGGCCTCCATCCGCAACTTAAAATTTCTTCTTGTTTTCAGCTATTTTAAATCATTTTTTCTATGCTCTGATTTATTTTTACTGGCACTGATAACTCGTTTATCTTTTTTAACCGCTTAAGAATTTCTTTTAAACTCGAAATAAAATAATGAACTTCATCCTCTGTATTTTCCCATCCTAAACTGACCCGCAAAGAACTGCTGGCCTCTTTTCGACTATACCCCATCGCAGATAACACAGGGCTTGGTTCTGAATGGCCAGAGCCACAAGCCGCACCTGTACTGACAGCAAAACCATGCAAATCAAGATTCATTAAAAGCATTTCACCGTTATATTCAGGAAAAAGAAGAAGGCTTGTATTCCCGATTCGTTTAGTCTTATTCCCAACAATTACAACAAAAGGAAATTCTTTTAAAACAAGCTCTTCTAATCGATTTCTTAATTTCTCTACCTTTTGTAATTGATCATCGAAACAAGAAAGTTTACTCAACATCACTGAAAAACCCGCTAAACCAAGTGTATTTTCAGTCCCTCCTCGCCTCCTTCTTTCTTGGCCTCCACCATGAATTAATGAAACCAATGGTGTTCCTTTTTTTATATAGAGAGCCCCTACGCCTTTTGGAGAATAAAATTTATGAGCTGAAAAAGAAGCAAAATCAATATTTAGACCTTGAATAGCTAATGGTATTTTACCTAGGCCTTGAACCATGTCTGAGTGAACCAAAGCTCCATAACGATGAGCCATTTGGGTGATTTTCTTAATTGGAAAAAGAACACCTGTTTCGTTATTGGCAAACATAACACTCACCAACGCTGTTTTTTCGTTCAAACACTGGCTAAAATAATCAAAATCAAACACTCCTTCTCGACTAACAGGAACACGAAACACCTCAAAACCTTTTGATTCGATAAAATCAAAAACCTTACTGACACTTGAATGTTCAACAGAAGAACAAATAAATCGATTTTTATTGTTTTTTTTTGCCCACTCAAAAGCGCTCATTATGGCCTGATTATTAGACTCGGTTCCACCACTAGTAAAAACAATTTCTAAGGGATCCACAGCAAGAGCAAGAGCCAATAACCGACGTGAATTTCGCAGCAATTGCTTGGGTTCCCGCCCAGCCCAATGAATCGAACTTGGATTTCCCCAATAAGCCAATTGCCTTACAACTTCTCTTTTCACATCAGAGAAAAGAGGGGTTGTCGCATTATGATCAAAATAAACCTTCACCTTGCGTTGCGCCATTGGCAAAAGAAGCTAACACATTTTATCCCTATTCACAAGCAATGCGAGATAAACTTTTTATGCTTTTTGGACTTTATTTTTGACTTCTACTCAGAAAACGCCTTTTCAACAAGAACCCCGTATCCAGAAAATGACGACCGCTTTCCATTAGAGTCAATAGATCCAACAACTAAAATGCTTTGAAACATCAAACATTGCAGGAATATGTTCGATTTGAGTTCGCACGCCTCAAATTTGACTATTTCGCAACAGGCACTATGTAGTTTATGCAACTTAAACTGAATTGTGTTATTTGTTTTTGGCTTTTTCTTTTTCTTTTTTTCTTTTTTGTTTTTCTTTTGTTGTCAACTTTGGTTTGCCCTTGCCTTCTTTAGGTTTATTTGAATCTTTTGCCATATTAGAATCTCCTTATGCTTTAGTTTTGTTCTTCTGACTTAATTCTTATTTTTAAAAGATCAAAATCTAGTGGCTGCTATAAGTTAGCTGTTTTGCATGAAGCCACTATCTAAAAAAAAATTCACACTAACCTTTTTTAAAATTTCTCTCAAAAACAATTTTTTAGCAATATAATCTAGCAAGTCACTGTTCGCAATTGTGCAGAATGTCACTGTTTCGTTCAAGATAATCCAGAGTGACATCAAAGAACAGGATCATCCAACGACTGATATTTTTTTGACCTTACTTAGAAAAAAGTCTTCACTCCAAAGTTTTAAAGATTCAACACGATCTGCTTTTAAAAATTTCCTAACATCTTCTTTGACATCTTCCCAATTCAGAGCCAAAACCTTTTTGGACAAACACTCTTCTAGAAACTCATGGTCAACCACGAGATCTTGGCCTTTCCACGGACCAAATTGAAAAAGGGCGTTTCCTAAAAGCTCTAAATTTGGTGTCACTTTATTTTTCACATACCAAGTGAAGTCATACCAGTCTCTTCCTTTTACATACTCACGACATAAAAGAGCATGAATTTTGCCGGACATCAAGCTGGGAAGATCATAAGTTGAAATTGAGAAATCAATTGGAAAGTCAATATAATCCACAGCCTCTTTCGCCCCTTTGGGCGGCCTAGTATCAACTTCAACTTTTATTTTTATCTTCTGTTCAGTGTTCTGAATATAATTAAAAGTAAGACTCTTTTTTATCGAGTCATCTTTTAAGAATCTCGATTTAACCATTTTTCCGCTGAAATCTTTATCATCAATTTTTAAATTAAAACCAAATGGCTCCATAACTTGCATTGTCTTCTCAAGATAACTGTCAAAATTGAAAATTTCGTGGTCCGTTTTTGTTGAAAAGTCAAGATCCTCCGAAAAGCGATCAAGGCCATAAACAATTCTTAGACAAGTCCCACCAACAAA
>CAYMLA010000300.1:0-3829 GCA_964390785.1 uncultured Bdellovibrionales bacterium
CAGAGAACCTCCATGTTGATAGCGTTTTTTAAAATCCTTTGTTTCAGGAATAAGAAGGTGTTGTTTGTGATTTTTGTAAACCTGGATCACAACCATAGAGATCATTCCATTGGGTTGTTAACTAAAGCGCTTTAGCAGACGGCTTCAAGCGCATGCGCCTCACCGCCGCGCGAAACTCGAGAACTAAGTGTTATTCTCTGAAAAGAAACAAATACCTTGATTCTATTCTTTTGCATGGGCATACTTTTTGTTTAATCTCGTTTCTTGGGGGGAATGATTGAAGCCGCTCTTAACTTTTTTTATTTGTTTTCTATTTGTCTCCTGCGCCAGCTTTAAACAGTATTACGATTTGAAGCATCCAATGAATGTTAAAAGTCTTATTCCTCGTTCAAAACTTTTTGGAAACGCTGATGTTATGATGCCTAAAATCAGTCCTAACGGAAACTGGATCTCTTATTTAGCTCCCGACAAGGGGGTGATAAATTTGTGGCTTAGTTCAGCAAGAAAGTTTTCAGACGCCAAAGTGTTAACTCACGATAAACATCGTGGCATTCCATTTTTTGATTGGGCTTTTACGAACCAGCATTTAATTTATATTCAAGACCAAAATGGCGACGAAAACTGGCAAATTCATGTGATCGATATTGAAACTGCTGAGGATAAAAACTTAACTCCCATTAAAAATGTAAATGCCCGAATTGTCAGTCTAAGTCCTAAAGTCCCAACAAAAATTGTCGTGGGGCTGAACAACCGTGATCCCCAATACCATGATTTATACTCCATAGATATTCAAAACGGAGAAATGCAGCTTCTTGAAAAAAATGAGCAAGGTTATGCCGGTTATGTTTTGAATGATACCTACACTGTTCGCTTGGCGCATAAAATGAATTCGTCTGGCGGAATCACTTACTACGAAAAAAATAATAGTGGGAAGTGGGTGGTATTCATGGAGGTTCCCTATGAGGATTCCATGACGACAAATATCGTGAGTTACGACAGTACAGATTCTTTTTTATACACGGTTGAAAGTCAGAATTTAGAAACAGCAGCCTTGTTTGAGTATCACTTAAAATCTGGTCAGAAAAAACTTTTGGCTCAACATCCTAAAGCAGATCTTGCCTCATGGTCTGTTTCGAAAGATCCACAAACATTAAAGCCAGAATTTGTAATCTTCAATTATGACAAATTTGTTTATCAAGGCTTAGGCCTAAAAATCACTTCAGATTTAACATTTCTTAAAGAAAAATTTCAGGATTTTACAGTGGCATCTAAAACTCTTGATAATAAAAAATGGATAGTTTTACATTGGCGTGCAGAAGGTTCGCAAGATTATTATCAGTATGATCGAGATAAAAAAGAATTAGATTTTCTTGTGAATACCAGAAAAGAACTTGAGGGTTATAAATTAGCTAAAATGCACCCTGTACATATAAGTTCACGTGATGGCTTAAATCTAGTAAGCTATCTAACACTTCCCCCATGGGAGCAGTCCGACCGTCCAACGAGTCCGCAACCAATGGTGCTTTTAGTGCATGGCGGTCCATGGGGACGGGATATTTGGGGATTCAGTTCTTATGCTCAGCTTTTAGCAAATCGAGGCTACGTCGTTCTTTCTGTTAACTTTCGTGGATCCACAGGCTTTGGAAAAGCTTTTGTGAATGCAGCAGATAAAGAGTGGGCGGGAAAAATGCATGACGATCTGTTGGACGCCGTAGACTGGGCTATTAACGAAAAAATAGCAGATCCCTCAAAAATTGCAATTATGGGAAGCTCTTATGGTGGCTATGCTACATTAGTAGGACTCACTTTTACTCCGGATGTTTTTGCTTGTGGCGTGGATATTGTTGGGCCCAGTAATCTTGTGACTCTGCTTAAGAGTAACCCCCCTTATTGGGCGGCTATGAAAAGGATGTTTGAAAAAAGAATTGGCGAGTTTGATACGGAAGCTGGACAAAAATTTCTTAACGAACGATCCCCTGTTTTTTACGCACAAAAAATCACTAAACCGCTGCTTATTGGTCAAGGAGCCAATGATCCTCGCGTTAAACAAGCTGAAGCAGATCAGATTGTTGAGGCTCTGAAAAAACATAAAATCCCGGTCATTTATGTTTTATATCCTGATGAAGGGCATGGCTTTCGCAAACCTGAGAACAATTTGTCATTTATAGCGATCACGGAGACTTTTTTGAGTCAACATTTGGGTGGTCGAGCCGAACCCCTAGGCACTGCTTTTGAGGGTTCCTCTTTGCAAATTTTAGAGGGAAAAGAATTGATTGATCGCGGAGCGCGCGAATAGAATTTAAACTAAATTCAGATTATATAGTGGTTGTTGCAAAATAAGAACAGTTGTTACTATGAAACATACATTTGCATGAAAAAGAGTTCTAAGAATCATCAATACCATTGAGGCATTCCGTCCAAAAGAAGGCCTTTCCTTGGGAGCAATTTGCCCGGAACTTAAGATTCACTCCGTTACCTAAACCACCTCTCGGCTTCGAATTGCTAGACATAACGAGTGAATATGGTATAGAGTTGAAACTTAAACCCAAGAGCCGGATGCGTAAATCGCGCAAGTTTGGTTCTGTGAGGAACAGAGGGCAGCAATGTCTTCTGTTTACTTGATAAAGTGAATGTTAATTGTTGAGGCTCTGCACGTCTCACACAAACAAGGAGAAATGAAATGTTAAAAAAATTAATTTTTGCACTCAGCTTAGTTTACACATTGAATGCTTTTGGTGAAGGACACCTGGTGAATTACTGGATGCCAGACGACCAACAATTTGCAGTCGAAGCGGGGTTATCGTATGATACACTAGGTTATACGGATTCAGGGACTGACATAAAGATGAATGAGCAAGTTATCGATGGCAAAATCTACTATGGAATTTTAGATAACCTTAGCGTGAGTTTTACTCTTCCCTATAAGATATTTAATGTGACTGAACCCTCAAGTCTCTCCTATTCAGGGTTGTCCGACTGGCAAATCGGTGTTCAAGGCATGGGGGCCTTTGAGATGTATCGACTTTATTATGGTTTAAATTATAATTATAGTTTAGAGAATTCGAAATATAATGAGGATGGGGAGAAGACAAATCAGTTCTCTGGAGGCAGCTATTTAGCGCCCTATTTTGTGTTTGCCATGGATTTGGAGCCTCACATGTTTGGGGCATATGTGAATTTGTCATTGGCTCACACCCAAAAAAAAGAATATGCCAATAGTGATACAATAGTTTCTCGGGACAAAGGGCAAGCGACAACAATGGGATTGTTCTATGAGCATCATTTGAGTAAAGACATTAAGTTTGGAGGTGAGTATGTCACAACGGCTGGTGTCAAAACGGATGATAATCCTGAATATTCGAACGATAACCTTTCCTTTTATGGGGAATTTGCTTTAGCTGAAAAGAGTGTAATAATATCTCAGTTAGACTATGGATTGTCGAATAAAAGTGATGGAGAAAAGTTGGATTCCTACAGTTTAATTGCTTTAGCCTTAAGCTGGAGAATGACATTCTAATTTGAAAATTTTAATCTTTAAACATTCGTAAGCCCAGAAGCAATTATTTCTGGGCTTTTTGTTTGCTGAGAACCGGTTAAATCAGGCAAACAAAGGACCTGTGCTATACAAAAACTCATCCACTAATAAATCCAATAGATTACCAAAAAACAATTTTTTTTCATAGACTTGTGTTTTTATAAAAAATAAACAAGCCATATTGTAAAGCCAAAAACTTTGTTAAAATGGCAGAAAAAATAAAAAAACACAAACAACTCCCATGTCATTCATCATCAATCAAAACACTTTGGCGTTAAGATTTATCAATTGTCA
>CAYMLA010000301.1:0-3821 GCA_964390785.1 uncultured Bdellovibrionales bacterium
GCCCACTTTGAACTCGTGCGCCTCAAATTTGACTGCTTTTCAGCCGCGCCCCGTGCGCTGGAGGCTAAAACAGTCCACTTTTTCAACAGTCCTTAAGGCGAGGTTAATACGATCAACTTTGATAACTTGTTCAGTCAAAACACTGGTTTTATAAAAAATCACTTAAAAAAAATAAGATTTCAAGGTTAAATAGTGGCTAGTATGAAATAAAAGAAGGGGTTGTGTTGCTGTCGCTGAATGATTTGGAGGGGTTTTTAATGTCAGACAATTCAGAAAATAACCGTGATTGTTATGTGATGAGATCACCTCGTGTTTCAGGCTATTCTATTTCGGACACTGTTTTTAAGTCTAGTCATGGTGATCTTTTTTCATTGGTGAATATTTCGACTGGAGGCATGGCCATTGTTCGTTCGGATGATTTGCCTGATTGGAAGTTAGGAGACATTGCTTCGGGTGAAATTGTTCTTGGAGGAGAAAATTCTCATAAGGTTGATTTTTTGATTCGACATGTGGGAGACAGCGTTGTTGGGTGTGAGTTTGTCGGAGCCTATGATGAATTGAGTTTAGCTATTTGTGATTTTTATGAAGCTGAAATTTTAGGCCAACAAGTTCGGTTTATAGAACGTGTTAATGATGAGCAAGAGCAAGTCGAAGAGCTTCATTATAGTGATGGATTTAATATTGATTGTGAGATTCGATTAATACAGTCTAAACTTGATGAAGTGAGTTTGGCCTATTGGGGAAATTTTTTAGTGATTGATGCGCAAAACATTCGTTTGGGCTATTATTTAGATCAACAAGAGCATGCCATTCAGTACGGAGGGCCACGCTTGATTCAGTTTAATGACGAGTTGGACGAACAAATGATTTCTGTGGGAATTAAGGTTTTAGATCATATCAATGACTTAAACAAAAGCATTGTTCGACAAGCAAAGCTTTTTGTTAAATTGTATTTAGAGGCTGCTGCAAAATAGTCAGAAAAGTTAACTTTAAACGAAGTTACGTGGAGTCTGCATTATGCTTATTCAAATTCTTATTTTTCTTGGAATTGGGATTACTTTTGGAGTTGGATTTTTAATTTTTTCAATCATTGCAAAAAAGAGAAATGAAAAAATTGTCAGAAATTTTACAAAAGAAGTGAGTGTAACGCTCCGTTGCCCAAAGTGTAATTCAGTTGTTAATAATAAGATTGAAGAAAAAAGCAAGCAAGGCTTCGAAAAGGCAACCATTAAATGTGATTGTGGGCATCGTTCAACTTGGGATGTTATGGGGAATCCCCCTGTGTTACTGACACCTTCAACGGCTAAAGTTGTTGCAGGTCTTCGTGACCGAATGACAGATAAGAAAAATTAACTGCCTATATCCTAGGATCTTATAAGGGTTGTTACCGTTTTATCTCGTTCCTCTAAGCACTAATTAACGCAAAAAGTTATTTATAAAATGATTGTTTGTTTCATTTGTCTGTTTTAAGAATGAGTGTTAAGTTGACATTTTGCGAATATTCGCTAACTTTATAAAAAGGGGATTCTTATGAAATTTTTATTATTTTTAGTTGCAATGACTTTGTCTTTTAACACTTCAGCGATGGATCTATTGGATTATAAGTATCAGGCTCAATCGCAATGTCGACAATTGCTTACAAGTGCTGATTATGAATTTTTTCAAGTTATGGTCGCGACAGAATTAGAACGTCAATTTGTCAAACAGCTTCATAAAAGCGAAGTGCTTTCATCAGAGCAATCGGAGCTTGAATTCAATTTAGGATTTGACGGTCTTAAGCAAAAAAGACCCGGCATGACATGGGCTTTAACTGATTGGAGCCTTGTTGATGTCGATAGTTTGATATGGGGTGGTTTTATTGTTAAGGGAAAACAATTTGGTTCCCTTTGGACAGAACTTGTTGAGCGATTTTTTATGGTTGGTGTGATTAATCAATTAGACTTTAGTTTAGCTCAAGGTGAAGATTCGATTGTTTTTGTTAATCAAGTGGCGACTGAGAGAAAGTTTTATTTTGGAGTCGGTGAAAATAATCCTATTTTTGTAACAGTCTTAGAAAGAGAGAATGATGATAATAACTTAGTTTGTAAGTTTGATGTTATTGTTGATTCAATCATTGCTAGACTAAAGACTGAAGCTGTTATTGGGCAAGAATTATTCAATGACGAGAACACTCAAGATTTTGAAATCATTGATTCAAGTGTGTTAAAAGTGACGCACGAATTTGAAGCTAGAAATTATTAATACAAATCATATCGCGACGACGATAGTGGCGATAATAAAAATAATTTGTCGGACGATTAGAAAGGCTGTTGTAAAAAACAGCCTTTTTTTTAGAGTTACTCTTTGTTAAAGATTAAAGCTCATTTTGAATGGATGCAAATTGGTCGTTTTTTTGAATTTCCGGGAGCATAAGAAGTTTTAGTTTCATGTGATTTGATTTCTTTGGTGCAATTTTAATGCGATGATTTGAAATTTTAAAGTAGTCGTTAAAGAATTTTTTAATCCGTTCTGTTTTGTGGTCATTTATTTGATTAGAGTAAATGATGACTTGATCAACATTGTAGGATGAACTGAGTGAATCAATCAAAGCAACAAGAGGGAATGCATCTATAAAACGAATGCTCGGTGATAATTCATTTCCAGAAACAAGGGTTGATCCATCATAAGATATTCCAATTTTGTCTTCTTTTTGATGAAGCTGCGCAATGGGTTTGCCAAAAATGCGGTTAATTTTTTGCGTGATCACATCAGGAGAGTGTTTAATTAATCTTTGATAGCCGGATAACTCTTTAAATGAAGAGACTTGAGATGGACTTCTTAAGTCTTGATTTTCTCTTTTTGAAAGAGGAAGATTTTTGATTTGAATTTCTTGTTGAGTTTTCTTTTTGGGGAGAGAGGCTTGTTTTTTCTTTATTGGATTGGGTTGAACAGGTTGACCGTTTTGAATTTCTTTGAGTGTAGGGTATAAGGGAGCTCTCTTCATTTGTTCAATGCCCTGATCAATGACGGCC
This sequence comes from uncultured Bdellovibrionales bacterium, assembly GCA_964390785.1. GTDB lineage: Bacteria > Bdellovibrionota > Bdellovibrionia > Bdellovibrionales > CAYMLA01 > CAYMLA01. The sequence goes on from CAYMLA010000301.1 coordinate 3,012, forward strand.
AATTGTTTTTTTAAAATATCTCGTTGGACATTCAGTTGTGATGTTGCCTTTTGTGCCGCTTTCATTTCGTACTCAAGAGAAATGATTTTTTTTGATATTGTTTGTCTTTCTGCTTTTAGTTCATCAATGGGAAGATCAAACATTTGTTTTGGCTTTTCCTTGTTTTTGGCTTCCCAACTGAAAGTTCCTTTTTCAGGCAAAATACTTCCGGAGTTATTATCGATCCAATCAAAGAGAAATACACTAATTGTGATCAGCACAGCTAAACCAGTGAGCGTTGTCAAAAGATTCTTCATAATTCAAATCTCCTTTTCCATTTGTCTCAAAAAGATATCGGATTTTTGCATTTTTTAGTTAAATTTATCAGATTGACACATAAAAAAACTAAACTATCGTCTCAAAAATTCCGATTAATAATTAAATAAAGTTGTAGTGAAATTTTTAAAATAATTGCAAATTTTATCACTACAATGGTCGGTGCATCAAATGTTAGGCGTTAGTGTTATAAAAAGTTAGATCGAGGAGTTAGAAGATGGGCCAATACAGAAGAAACAAAAACTTAACCAAGGTAAGAACGTATGAACAAAAAAAGAAAGTTTTTGAATTTTGTTTGGCTTTTCCATTCGGTTAAAGTCTTTCAATTTAAGTCAACGACTAAAGTTTTTTTTAAATTGAGTTTTTTATTTCCCATCCTATTAATTCATCTTTCGTGTGCGAAGGTTCAGCAATTGGCCGAAGAAGTTGCGTTGGAGCAGCTTGGTTTTTTAACGGAGCGCTTGCTTCCGGCGGTTCCTGGTCAAGCCTATATCA
>CAYMLA010000302.1:0-3821 GCA_964390785.1 uncultured Bdellovibrionales bacterium
CGTCAAATCCTTTCTAGAATCAATCCCGACGCCATGAATTTCAATGGACTGATCACCAAATTGAATCACTTCTGCGCTTAAAACATTTAAAAGTTCTGTATGATTAATTTTAACTGACATAACGATCCCAACCTTTTACGACATCAACGTCACTAAAAGAAATTTTTACTTTTTTAATCTCCTGAGTATTTTCATGACCTTTTCCAACTATCAAAACAACATCTCCTTGATCTGAAGAATCAAGGGCACTCTCTATGGCTTTTTTTCTATCAACTTCAATATGGACAAAAGAATCCAAATCCTTCTTTGACAGACCAGAAATTATTTCATTGATGATCGAAAGCGGCTCCTCATCTCTTGGATTATCAGAGGTCACCCACACTTGATCTGAATACTGAGAAGCAATGTGCCCCATGTCTTTTCTTTTTCCCTTATCGCGATTTCCACCACAACCAAAAACACAAATGATATTTCCCTGCCGTTTATTTTTATCTTTTAAATTTCTAAATAAGGATAAAACTTTTTTTAAACCATCCGGAGTATGTGCAAAGTCAACAAAAACATCAATTGATTTTTTATCAACCAAAACACGCTCCAATCGCCCTTTAACTCCAGTAAAAGAATTCAAAGCCTCTATCGAAACACCCAAAGGAATGCCTGCAGATTGAGCAATCGACAAAGCTAACACTGCATTTTGAACATTAAACTCACCTGGAAACGATAAACGTATCTCACCAGATCCTTCTGGAGTATTAACTTTGAAATGAGTTTCAGTAAACTCTTCAGATATCAGCACATATGAAAAATCACCAGATTTTCCACAACTCCACTGACGAGCCTTTTTAGCGGGAACAATTTTTTTTCCAAAAAAATCATCTCTATTTACGATTGTTGTTATTTTGGGTTTTTGAGACTGTAAAACAAAATCAGTAAATAGCCTCGATTTAACTGCAAAATAATCTTCTAAATTCAAATGATAATCAAGATGATCTTGACTAAGATTAGTAAAAGCCACTGTATCAAACTCAATCCCATCCACACGATATTGATCTAAAGCATGACTTGACACTTCCATAACTAAAGCTTCAGCACCAAGGTCACGAAATTCAGACAACCTTTTTTGAAGCGACATTGGATCGGGTGTTGTTAAGTTTGTCTTCCAAACTTTTTCTTCAAAATGTTGATCAATTGTACCTATAACGCCTGTTCTTAAGCCATATCTTCGAAAAATAAACTCAACCATATAACTCACCGTTGTTTTACCATTTGTTCCGGTGATTCCAACACAATGCATGTTTTTGGACGGCTCTCCCCAAAAACGACAAGACAAAATCGCCCATTCTAATCGTGTGTTTTTTACACAAACAACCACACCCGAATAATCAACTGGAATTCCGGTCTTATCTTCAACAACTACAGCAATACAATGAGGATCTAAACAAACCGAAGGCAAAAATTGATGTGAGTCAAATCGATTTCCGCGAATAGCGATAAAAACACTTCCCTTAACCAAAGAGCGACTATCAACACATAAATTTGTCACGATATGATCAATCCGTTTATCCCCAATTAAATGAGGGTCAATCGAAAATAATTCAGATAACTTCATAATTCCTCACCAATTTAAAAATTAAATAGTGGCGACAAACAGCCACTTTTCTTATTTCACACCAACCACTATATAGTGGCTGCTGCAAAAGAGTCAAATTTGAGGCGCGCGAACTCAAATCGAATTATAAACTTTTTTCACTATTAAATTAAAAATATTTCAATTATTAACACAATTTAAGAAATCATAACTCATTTCAGTTAAGATAGCTCCATAAATGGTGGCGGTTGGAAGTTGGCTGTTTTGCAGCAACCACTAAATGGTGGCTGTTGCAAAATAACCACTACTCATAGAAAAACTCTGGGGAAGACTGAAGATGTTGCAAGGGAAGCTTATTTCTTTATTTGTATTATTTGTATTTTTTTGTTTTTTTCGTTTTTCCATTGCCTCCCAGTGCCCCCCCCAAGAACTCCAACCAGATCTAAATAATATTCGTGTTGATTTAGAGTTATTTCAAATATCTCCAAAAGATTATTTAACTCTCCTAAAAAACAAAAATTGTTCTAAAACATCTTATACTCAGTTGATTGACCAAATTCTTAACCCTCCATCACTTGCTCAAAAAGAAACGCCAATTGTCAGAACTGATTTCCCTTCATACAATCAGGTCATTGGCTTTATTAACAAACTTAAGCCTTATATAAACACAAACACATACAATGACCTTTTACTAAAAATAAAAATTTTTAATTCAGTTTTAGACTATAGCGACGAAATTGACCTCATTTTAAATCATAGAAAATTAGATCAATCTCAAATAGATCGATTAATAAACTTACTCTCTTTAACTCAAAAAAAATATCCCTTTAGCTTTTTACATTTATCTATCTTAATTAAAGTTTTCTCTCATAACGAATTCCCAACCTTTCAAATTTTTGAACATCTAAAAACAATCAATACTTTGCTTATGCGATCATCCATTTCTTTTAACTATTTTCTTGCACAAATAACCATTCCTCTTTCATACAAAATGTTAACGACTCTAATCTCTCGAATTTTTTTCAAACCCACTGAATTTAACAAACTCTATCAAGAAACTTTCAACTATGTCTATAACTTAACTAAAATACCTCTCTTAGTTGATCAAATTCATCCTCATTCTTCACATCTAAAAAAACTTCCTCAAATCTATTTACATCAGTTAGATTTACTTAAAGCTCTTTTTAGTAATTCAAATTCCAATGCCTCTTCTCCATTGATCAATCCCTTATCCTATTCAAGCTTAACAAATCAATCTTCTCCTATAATTCTTGAAAACGGAACTCTACCCAATACTAATTTTCTTTATGTTAATTTTGACTTTGAATTTAAAGAATTTTCACCAATTCTTCAAAGCTTACAACTAGACACGCCTCCTCTTTCAATTTTAAAATACACAACTTTTTATCTTTCCAATTTTATCAACGCAAAATGGGAAAATGCGAGTTTTGGACATTTTCGATTTTCCAATTGCCTTTTAACGAATAATCTTTTTTTATCAACATCAACCCATAGCATGAACGACTTTCTTCCTAGCCTTGAATTTGAAAATTCAATTCTTGATTTCACATCATTTGAATCCTCTCGATTTGAACACAGTGTGGAATTTTTTAATAATTTAATTGCCGACTTATCCTTTATAAACACTCTATCCAACCATCTCTCCTTTTCCAATTCTTCAATTCTCAACTTATCTTTTATTAACTCAAAAAATTTAGACAACTTTAAAAATGGAAAAATTGAATTCAACACTATAAACTCAAGCCCTCTAAACAATAGTCAATTTTTATTTCAAAGCAGCAGTTCAAATAAAATTGAACTAAACAACACTCAATTTAACTCATTTCAAATCAAAGAAAATTCATTAATAAGGAATTTGTATTTTTACAACACACAGATCAATCAATTAATTATAGATAACTCTTATATAAAAACTTTAAACTTTAACAAAAACATTAAAATTAATCAGCTCTATCTCAATTTTGATTCAAATAAGATCGAAGACTTTTTAAACGAATTAAACATAGTCATTGCCGAACCAGCGTCGTTAAATATTGAACAACTCATTTTCAGTTCAAGCTTTAATGAAGATCAAATAATAAAATTAGCTGATATCTTAAAGCCCGAGGCTATAGCAGCGGGGGTTCCGCCCAAATGAAGGCCTTTAAAAACGAGTTACTCATAGAGCGGACTTCGTCCGCAGCCTACAGATTTCAGTCTTCAGTTCTCAGCT
>CAYMLA010000303.1:0-3802 GCA_964390785.1 uncultured Bdellovibrionales bacterium
GTAAGGAAATAAAATTAGAAGAGATAACCGTAACTTCCCATTGAAAAAGGCCTAGAAAACCGCTAGTGACAATAATGGAGAAAGTACAAGTTAACAAAGGCAAAAGAACCCAGCGAAATTGTCGAAAAATATACCACAGAATAAGTATAAGAAAAATAAAAACAGCAGAACCAAAGATCTTTAAATCATTTTTTACAAACGTGATTAAGTCATCCGCAATCATGCTGACGCCGCCAAGAAAAAGATCGGCACTGGCACGGTAGTTATCCATAATTTTTCTGACTTGGGCAACCGTTTCGTGTTGTGACTCCCGCATCTCTGTTCGAAGTTCTTTATACTTTTTTTGTTTTTTTTTGTAATCTTCTATTTCATTTTTTGTGAGGGTTCCCTCGCGCTCTTTGTCTCTGAATTTATAACGATCCTTCACCATAGAACTATAAGTTTCATTTTCATTTAAATGAACTTGAAGAATGGTTGTTGTAAATTCTGAATTGACCAAAAGGTTTTTATAAATAGGACTATTCGTGAACTCCTTTTTTGCGAGCTTTTTATTTACGCCAGGACTTTCAAGCGTGGGAACTTGAGCCAAAAGTTCTTTGATCGGCTTCGGTGGACTTTCTAAAAGGGGGACATCAAGAAGTGTTGTTACCGAAGAAACTTGTGAGATTTTTTCAAGTTCGGACTTAAGCCCTTTTAGCTCTGAGATTGTTTTTTCAGAAAGCAGATCTGTTGATTTGGGCGTATATGCAATCACAAGAAAGTCGTTGCTATCATAGCGTTCGTTAATAGACCGAGACGTTTTTAAATCAGCATCATCCTCTAATAAAAGAGTGTCTGCAGAGGCATCGATATCCAGATTTTTAATTTGATAGCCCATGGTCGCCACAAAAAGTGCGATTAGAGCAAATACAAAAAATGGGTGCTTAAAAACAAAATTATCATAAAATGATCTTAACATAACACTAAATCTAAATCATTTTGTAAGATTTTTAAAGCTCTTAAAGTTTTTTTTAATGTTTTTCATCAAGAGCCTTGGGAGTCGCCAATTTTTTTAAGAGTTCTTCTGTTGTGGATTTTTTCAAAAAATCTTCAAATTGAGTTCGATAGGTTTGAATAATGCTCACCCCTAAAACCTCAACATCATAGACTTTCCAACTGGAATCTTTTTCATAAAATTTATAGATTATTTCTTTTTTATCCCCTTTGGACACCAAAAAAGTGCGTATGTAATATCGATTTTTTTCTTTTGTAGCCGCTTCCACCTCAACACGTTCATCTGTATATAATTTCAATTTATCCAAATAGGATTCTTGAAGTCGTATTACAAAGGATTCAATGAATTGTTTTTGAGCCGCCTCACTCATTTTGAGCCAATGTTTTTTTCCTAAACTCAGTCGAGCCATCTGCTCAAAATCAAAAATGGAATTAACAACTTCAAGAATTTTTTTATTTCGTTCCGCAACTGGCCGTTTTTTGTCTTGAAGCGTTTTCATGACTTCTTCGATTCTCGTTTTTGTCATTTTAGTGAGTTCTTGTTCTGTTTGTTCAGCTTGTTCGGCTTGAACCCCTGTCGCGTGTGCCGTCGAATTAAAAAGAAAAACTGAAAAAAGAAGATGGATTAAAATAGTCATTTGAGACCTCGAATTTTTTGTGTTCTGTTTTGTTCATAAGCGTCACGCAAAAAGGAATAAAAATCAAGCGCATCCCTTTTTAAACTTTCATATTCACCAATGCGGAGCGACGTTTCATTTACAAGCTCAAAACCTTTCAGACCCAGTTGAGCTTCTTGATCCGTGAGTTGTCGGATTGGACTCTGATAATAATTAACAGGGTTCAAGAAAAAATCTGGGATGCGCCCAATTGTATCTCGCAGATTGGATGGACCGAAAACGGGCAACACAATATGAGGTCCCGATCCAACACCATAATAGCCAAGAGTTTGTCCAAAATCGGCGGCACAAGGCTCTAGCCCAAGCCACACTTGAGCGGGATCCCATAATCCCAAAACACCAACGGTGCTATTGATTCCAAAACGTAAGAATTCAGTTCCTGCAAATTGAAATTTTAATTGCAGCACATTATTAACAAAGCGCACGGGAAAAAAGAGATTCTTAAAAAAATTATAAATTCCTTTTCGAAAAAAACTTGGAAAAACCCATTTATACCCCTGAGCAATGGGCTTTAAAGCCCAAAAATAAAGAGCGTCGTTCACCCCCGTCATGGCACGATTATATTTTTCAAAAGGATCATAAACGTCAACGCGAGCGTCCTTAAACTCGTCTTCAAATTCATCATTAAAATCAGCAGAAGCCGGAACACGATCGGAAGCAAGGCCACGATATGCCGCAGCACCAACCAAACGTGAGTCTGGTTTAATTTTTTCCCCACTCGCACAAGAAATAAGAAAAATAAGTGAACACAAAAAGCTCAGTTGAATTTGCATCATTTGAGTTATTAAAGCATTAGAATCAAAGAAGTTTTAATAAAAAATATTAAGCATTGCGGCAAAAAGACAAAAGATCTCTGCCTCGTTGCGACAATTGGCTTCATTCATTTGAGGCTAAAACTCAACACCCAAATCTAAGTGCTGATTTGTTAACAGTCTTTCTAAAAGAATATCTGAAAATTCAATTGTCGGATGAACGGGATCAATAAAATATTTATCTTCCTTATAAGCTTTCATTGAATCATTGTAAAAATCAATTCCGCCTCCAAAAACATCTTTTAATGCCACACGAATTTCAGCAATAAACTTAAATTTTTCTTCTGTTTCTCGAACTAATTTTTTGTAAACAACCGGAGTAATATAAACAACGGTGTCAATGTTATTTTTTTTACAAAGATCTGCAATTTTTTTCAAATACTCAACTTTTTTAAGACATACTTTTTTTGGTTTTTCCTTATTAAAGCTATCTCTAATCACATCGATTGCTGGTTTCTTTGGGTGTTTTTCTTTTTCACCGGGGCGCAAATCAATCATGTCGCCATCTTCAGTATGAATATAACGCACATCTAAGGAATAGTTGATATGAACCACATGAAAAGAATCAATTAAGGCTTGTAACGTAAAATAACCAAAATCATACTTTAATTCTTCACTGGGAGCCTCTTCATAAAAATACCATCTCAGCGGTGAATTAAAAAGACGCGTATCCAATATTCTTGCTTCATCCAATTCATCCGGATAAAGACTAAAGATAAAGAGCTTCGGTTTATGTTTAGATAAAATATGCCGAGTGATTGCCAAATAATCTTCAATTCTCCCCTCATGAGTCGCGTAATTAAATGCTTCTAGACCTGTTAACTCTTTAATTTTTTGAGTTCGCATAAGAAGTGCATGAGAACTTCCTAAAACAAATGCTTTATAAGCTTTGTTTGAATTTTCAAGCCTCATATACTTAATGTCTCTTGTTTTAGCTACAGCCTTGAATTTAAATCCAAACACGTTGTATCCAAGTTTATCATAAGGATCAACGGCAACAACAAACGACATCAATAAGCTCAAAAGAACAATTGTCGTCACGCTAAAAAAAACTAAAAATTTCTTCTCCATCATCAATTTTCACCTTAAAAATTATAATAAATAAATTCAGAAACTTGGTTCATTCCCAATAAACAAAAAACAAACAAAACTCCGAGCGCAAAGGCGAAAAAAGGCTGAGCTTTAAATTTTTTTGCCATTTCCATGGAATTATCTCTTTTGTAAACAAGCCAAAAACAAAAAACAAGCGCAACCAAACAACGGATGTCATTATTATTCATTAAAGGCCCAACGACAACCCCCATGTCTTCCAAAAGACCA
>CAYMLA010000304.1:0-535 GCA_964390785.1 uncultured Bdellovibrionales bacterium
GACACAATATCGTTGATAAAAAGTAGAAATAATAACGGACCCCGAACGGACCCCGGGCGTACGCCGCTTAAAACGTCAGATACAAAAGAAAATGCGCGAAAAAAAGGGTATAGCGCAATTATTGATAAAGAGTTTAATGTTGAGTTTAAGCCACTTCGGGGAGGTCGTATGCCTAACAGCTTAGAATCAAAATCAGATTCTTCAAAAATTAATCCTCAGTGAGGTTGGGTGGAGTTCAATTCGTGAAATACATAAAATACATTTTTATACTGATGTTTTTTATTTTGAGTGCTTATTTTTTGAGATCTATTTTTTTGTATTATTTTAATGAAAACCCTCAGCAAGTTGAAAGTGACGTCGAACAAAACAAGAAAGATTTTTTGTCTGAAAAAAGTGATTTTAAAGTTAAGGATGAAAATAAATTTGATAAAGAAAATATTGATATTGAAGAGAATCTTAAAAAAGAAGATGAAAAGACTTCTAATGATATAAGCGAATCTATAGAAGATGATCAAATGAATGAGGAAGAGATCGC
>CAYMLA010000304.1:545-2115 GCA_964390785.1 uncultured Bdellovibrionales bacterium
ATTCCACCGGATTTAAATAAAATAAAAGAAGATATGAGGAATAATTCTCAATCTGTTTCATTGGAGCTTGTTGATTTCGCACGTAAACTAACTCAACTAGTTAAAAAGGCAAAGCTTGCAGATCGTTATGCTTTAAAAGTTATTCCTGAATTGATTAAATGTGCAACAGGAGATTCAAATCAGTGGTTAAGTGCAATTCAAGCCAGTTGTTATATAAACTTAAAAGAGTTAAGAAAAGTTTACCCACAGATGTTTAAACAACAAAAAATTGATTTTGAGTCTCAAATTTCAGATCAAGTTAAGACTTTAGTAGAAGTTTTTGAATTTCAAGATGGATCAAGTCGCTAGTATAAAAAATTCTGGACTATTAAGATAGTTTCTTTACTGTTTTTAAAACCCACTGTAGACTTTATAAAAGATAAATTCATTATAAAAAATAAATTCATTTAAAAAATTGTTAAGGACATCTATGAAAGATCAGCTTAGATTTGGTGAGTTTTTAAAAGAAGTTTCTGTTCATCAAAAATATGTTAGCTATAAAGACTTAAGTGTTAAGCCTAAAAAAGATAAAGATGGAAATTTTATTCCTCATGTTCCAGAAAAATTAAAGCCATCAGCAATTGATGTTTATCGTATTTTGGCTCCCTACACAGGTATTCGTTTTTTTGATCAGGCAAAGGCTGTCATTCCACTGGCCCTTTATTTAATGCTTTTTCAGTTGATTATTTTAAGACAAAATGTGGACGACGCTTTTATTATTACAGGCGGATTAGTTGCAGTTATGGTTGGTTTGATGTTTTTTATGGAGGGTCTAAAGCTTGGACTTATGCCTTTTGGTGAGACAATGGGAAGTTTGCTTCCGACAAAATCTCCATTGCCCGTGGTTCTTTTTATTTCGTTTTTATTAGGTGTTGGAGTAACATTTGCTGAGCCTGCGATTGGAGCTTTAAAGGCAGCGGGCACTATTGTTAATGTTGAAAGAGCACCTTATCTTTATGCTTTACTCAATGATTGGTCAGGGCCTTTGGTTTTAATTGTTGGCGCTGGGGTTGGATTGGCCGCGGTTCTTGGAACGTTACGTTTTGTTTATAATTGGAGTCTTAAATATTTAATCTATTTAAGTATTCTTCCAACATTGTTGCTAACAGGTTATGTTTTTTTATTTAATGAAGAGTTAGCAAAAATAATTGGCTTAGCTTGGGATTGTGGTGCTGTAACGACAGGCCCGGTAACTGTTCCCCTTGTTTTATCTCTTGGAATAGGGGTGGCTTCAGTGGTTGGAAAAGGAAATTCGACCTTGTCTGGTTTTGGTATTGTAACTTTGGCCTCTTTATTTCCTATCTTGGGTGTATTGATGTTGGGAATTGTGGTTTCTCATCTTGTTTCACCGGAAGAAATCATTCAAGCGTCTCAGGTTGCAGGAAGTATCGTTGCAGAATCGCTTTGGTATGAACAAACCCCATGGGTTGAAATCATATTGGCCTGTCGAGCAATTATTCCGCTTGTGATTTTTTTATACATTGTTATGAAATTTGTATTGCGTGAAAAAATTCAAAATTCAGGTATTATC
>CAYMLA010000304.1:2125-3798 GCA_964390785.1 uncultured Bdellovibrionales bacterium
ACTTATGGTATTGCTTTAACCGTCATTGGTATGGGGTTGTTCAATTTAGGTTTAACTTATGGTTTATCGAAGTTAGGTGATCAATCAGGAAGTCTTGTTCCTTCTGCTTTTGCTCAAATTGATGGAATAACGGGATCTCCTCTTTATATTCCACTGCTTGGTTTTTTGATTGCAATTGCTTTTGCTTGGTTTTTGGGTTTTGGTGCTACTCTGGCTGAACCGGCGTTAAACGCTTTGGGAATGACCGTTCAAAACTTAACGAACGGAGCATTTAAAAAGTCTTTGTTAATGTATTCAGTGTCTTTTGGTGTGGCTTGTGGGATTGCTTTGGGCACGGCTAAATTGATATTTGAAATTCAATTGGCTTATTTGTTGTTGCCGGGGTATTTATTGCTTTTAATTTTGACCTTTTTTTCTTCTGAAGAATTTGTTAATGTTGCTTGGGATAGTGCAGGGGTGACAACGGGACCAGTGACTGTGCCATTGGTATTAGCGATGGGGCTTGGTTTTGCTAATGCGGTTTCTGCAATAGAGGGATTTGGAATTTTATCGATGGCCTCTCTTTGTCCAATTATGTCTGTTTTAACCGTTGGTTTGGTTGTTCAGTATAAAGAAAAATTAAGACAGCAAAAAATTCAAAAGGTAAGTTTAGCGATTAAGTAGTGGCATCCACTAAATAGTGGCTGTTTTGCAGTTTGTCTTTAAAGACTTAAATAGGAGTGGAAAATCATGGAAAGAAGTTATACCGTATTGACAGATGTTGCTTTAATTACATGTGTTGTTCAAAAGGGCATCGCTGATAAAATAGTAAAAGCGGCTCGAGAGGCTGGGGCGCAAGGGGCAACAGTATTTTATGCGAGGGGAAGTGGGATTCGTGAACGATTGGGGCTTTTAGGGGTTGCTGTAGAAGTGGAAAAAGAAGTGATTAATGTTGTGGTTTCAACAGACACTGCCGATTTTATTATGCAGCAAATGTATTTGGCGGGGAAACTCGATACTCCTGGAATGGGAATTATTTATGTGACCCCACTGGAAAAGGCAGCAACTTTTATTCCCCCCCATGTTGTAGAAAAAATTTCTCAAAAAACAGCGACACAATAAGGAATGTTTAAAATGACAACTGAACAAAGTGGACAAGCAAAGCGGAATAAATATATAAAATTAAATCAAAAATTAATTACTTGTGTTTTTCCTAAAGGTAAATCTTTACCTGTTATGAATGTTTTAATGCAGCAAGGATTTAATCGTGTTAATCAAACTTTTGCTCGTGGTTTTGATATCCATGATGAGGTCAAGGGCAGTGGACTTCCGCCGTGGAGCGAAAAAGAATTGCTAACAGTTGTTGTTGACCAAGACAAGGCCGACAAGGCTTTTGAGCTTATTTTCAATGAAGGCCATGTTGGAAACTTAGGAGGAGGTTTCATTTATATGGGGGGCTTGACAGTGGCTTCTGAATTTGAGCTTCCGGAGTTGGATCAGCCTGTAAAGCCTTAAATTTTATAAAAAAATGAAAAAATAGATCTTTTTTATAAAAAGGCAAAAAAACGGTTGAAGAAATAAAGTGTTTTAAGTTATAAGTAAATTTCATGTTTTTTATATGAAGCTGGCGTGTTTTTACAGTTTTCTTAAGGGGTGGTAGTTAAGTTGGTTATAACGCCGGCCTGTCACGCAGG
>CAYMLA010000305.1:0-3798 GCA_964390785.1 uncultured Bdellovibrionales bacterium
TTGTCGTCGTTGTTGCCGATTCGGTTTTTAAATCTGTGAACGGCTTCACTAATTGATTTCCAAAGGCCTGGAATTCGAGAAGGACCGAACAGAATTAATACGAGTATAATAACAAATAAAATTTGCCACGGACTTATGCTCATGTAATCTCCATCAAAAATGTTAAATTTTATTTTTCACTTTATTATAACGTAAATTAAAATTTATAGCCAACAGTTTACAGTTTAACAGCTTAACATTTCCATTACTTCACGCTGAATACTGGCAAAATCTAAACCATATCTACAATAAAGATCTTTTGCTGAATAGGCACTTCGACCAAAATGATCTTCAACAGCGAGGACTCTCATTTTAAAATCCAAACCTCTTTGTGCTAATTCACCAGCCAAAAGACAATTAAATCCACCCTTACGTTGATGCTCTTCAACAACTAAGAGGCGTCCTCGGGTTTTATTGATCGCTTTACTGATTGTGTCAATATCAGGGTTTTTAATTGCCGACGGATTGATAACAATCACTCCAATGTTTCTTTCGACCAACCTTTGTCCAGCAGCAACGCATTCACCTAATAAAGCTCCTGTTCCTATCAAGGTTACACTTTCAGGATAGACATCAGACGTATCCATAACAATTTGAGCCTTTCCAAGTTCAAAACGCTCTCCTTGATCTGTATATCGGGATGGAAATTTTTCGCGACCTAAAAAGAAAACAACCGATTGAGGCTTTCGTCCTTTTTTGACTTGGTAAACAAATCGATCTACGGCTTGGCCAATCAGACTATATGCTTCATCTTTACAAGTTAAATGATAGGTTTCTAGTCCGGGCAGAGAATGGGTCATTGCATAATAACTTAAAGATTGATGAGAAGCTCCATCTGCTGCGTCTTGAAAGCCAACATGAGAGAAAATAGCAAGCATCGGGGCTCGAGATAAAGAAGACATTATAAACGGTAAAGCTCCTTTTGTTGTGCCAAAACGAGCGAAAGTATCAATGACAGGAACATAGCCGCTTTTTGACAATCCTGTTGCGACACTAATCATGTTGGCTTCAGCAACCCCCATATCAATGGTAGACTCCGGAAATTGCTTACAAAAAGCACCCAGTCCCGTGGAACCGGATAAATCGGAAGTCACAGAAATTAGAGGATGTCCTTCTTTTTTTTTGTCAATTAAAGCCTGAGAAACGCCATCTTGTATTTTATAGGAAGATAGGGGGGTTGAAACAGAGAGGCTCTCTTTTTGTTGTGCTTTTTGCTTTAATTGATTTGTCCACTGAATAAATTCATTAGGAATTTCTTTTTCACCATAAAGCTCTTTTAAAAAATCGTCTAATTCATTGGGGTGATTTAAATGAAATCCATGCGCACCTGATGATGATTCAACACTGGCTTGAGTGCCAAAGCCTTTTATTGTCTTTACCCACAAGCAAACAGGTTGACGTGGATTTTTTAGCATCCAATCAAAGCCTTCTTCGATCGCTTGAATACAGGATTTAAGTTGGTTGCCATTTTCAACTTTAATGACTCTCCATCCGAGTGTATTTAAAGACTCAAAAGTGGGGTTCATTGAAAAGCTTTGTTCTGATATGCGTCCAGACAACTTTGTATTATTATCACTGATAATAAGCATAAAAGGATTGAGCTTTCCTTTTTCAGCAAGACCAGGAATTGAGGCTAAACATTCTCGGGCTTCGCCCTCCATGCATCCACCATCAGAAATAGCACAAACAGTTACACGAGTGTGACAAGTCAAGCGATCTCCAAAACAAAGTCCCTCAGCAACGGGTAGGCTTGAGCCAAGAGGGCCATTGCTCACAAGAACCCCTTCTGGAAAAAGGGGAACTTCTCCATGGCCAGTAAGAGGGCTTTCTAAGGAGCGAAATTTTTTTAAATCCTCTAATTTTATATGTTGCTCGTAGTTGGCTTTTATTGCGTATAAGCCATTTTCACAATGGCCAGCATCATTTACAAAATGAACGAGTTCGTGCCACTGTTGGTTTGTTTTTATTGCCCAATCAAACAAAACTCCAAAAAAAGCAGAGAGTATTTCAGCAAAAGCAGCAGGGCCTCCATAATGACTGGCTGCGCCCCCTAAGTGGGCTTCCATGTCCATTAAGGCAATAAGAGATCGAGTCGCATCTGGATCAGGAAAGCAAATACATTGCCCTGTTTTCAGTTGATGTTTTACAAAAAATTTAGGGTTTCCTTTAGGGTTTCCGCTTAATTGAGAAGAAATATCCAATCCGTTAACTTTAATTTCCTTTTCCATAAAGCAAACTCCTCTCTTTTAAAATAAATAATCAATACGGGCGGCCGTTGCTTTTACTGATATTAATCGGTTTTTACAAAAAAAACAAAAATACGCATCAAAAAGCAGTAAACCATTTCATTTTATAAGAATTCAAAATTATCATAACTTGAACTTTGTATACTGCCAACTGAATCTTGTTCAAATAAAAGACGAAGGGTTATAAACAAACTTTACTGATAAATCTAAAAATCAGTGCTTGATTTTTTTATTGATTACAATCATTGTATTAATCTATGAAATTCAGAGAGCCACTTAATGGATATAGTCATTTAATTGGAGCGGTGTTGGCTTTGGTGGGGTCTTTTTTTCTTATTTGGCAAAGCGTAAGAACGGCCTCTACTTGGCATGTTGTTTCATTTTCTATTTTTGGTTCGACGCTTATTTTGCTTTATACGGCGAGTGTTCTTTATCATTCATTGCCTTTATCAGAAAAAGGAAAAGAAATTTTTCGACGAATTGATCACATTATGATCTTTTTTTTAATTGCAGGAACTTACACTCCGATTTGTTTAGTTAATCTTCGTGGCCCTTGGGGGTGGAGTTTATTTGGGGTGATTTGGGGTTTGGCCGTGAGCGGATTTATGTTAAAAGTTTTTTGGTTTTCTGCGCCCCGCGCTCTGTCGACGGCTATTTATGTGGTGATGGGATGGATGGCAGTTATTGCATTGTGGCCTATAATACAAACCGTATCAGGGCTTGGTCTTTTTTGGTTGGTGTTGGGTGGACTTCTTTATACCATAGGGGGCATCATCTATGGCATAAAAAAACCTAACATTACTAAGACATTAGGTTTTCATGAATTGTTTCACTTTTTTGTTCTCGGCGGCAGTGTCTGTCATTTTTTGATGATGTGGTACTCAGTGTTGCCAGTATTACTATAAGAGTTCCCCAATATAATATTTGTGCGATTATTAATGCTAAAATCTAAATCGTTAATTCTGTGACAGATTCTAACACTTTTGTTTCGAATTCGGGGGGATCGTGGAGATGTCTTTTGACCGAGCAGAGGTTGGCCACATTGATTAAACTTTTTTTGTATTTTTCAGGAAAATTTTTGGGGACTTTAATTTCAATAGTTATTTTTGTGACCATGTGTTTCTCATGATCGTAATCTGCATTTTGGATGATCTCGATGCCTTCGACAGGGATATTCCTTTTTTGACAAAAACTAAGAACAAAAATTCCAGCACAAGTGCCAATGGAACTTAAGAAGTAATCAAAAGGAGAGGGTGCAGATTCGTCACCGCCCTCTTTTTGGGGTTGATCTGTTACAACAGAAAATTGTTTAAATTCAGCGGCCACTTTTTTATTTCCCGTAAAATGAATGCGCATTTTCATTTAAAGTCCTTTTGTATAAATTTATAAACGATTTTATAATATAAGGTAAAAGTAATCAATTTACATTAGCATAAGGTCGTGTCTATTGCAAAATAGTTAGTGGCTGTTGCAAAACAGCCAACTTTTTCGTTGGCTTCGCTCAAATCTCACT
>CAYMLA010000306.1:0-3788 GCA_964390785.1 uncultured Bdellovibrionales bacterium
GATTGGATTGTTTTGAACAGCGTTGTTGGTATTGGTATTGGTATTGGTAATAGAGTTAGTGTCAGTGTCAGTGTCAGTGTTAGTGTCAGTGTTAATAGTCTTAGCATCAGTATTGGTTGTATCGGTATTGGCATTGGTGGAGTCATTGTTATTTTTGCTCGTGCGGGTGGGAGGAGCGTTTTGAGTGATGTCATTGCTATTTGGTGGAGTGTCAGAGAGAAGAAGGGGTGATTTGTTTTCAATGATGGTATTGTCGATTTTGTGTGATGGAGATTGAGCTATTTTTCTTTGTTGGGATCTTAAATTGGGATGATCTCTAAAGAACAAGAGTGCCGCGTGAATGAGAATGCTTAGGCTAACTAAAATAATGATAAGGGTGAAAAATTGTTTCGCTTTCATCACTGCCAATTAAAGCAAACGAAAGGCCAAATTTTGTCACTAAAAGTGGTGCCATTTTGGTGCTGCATGCCAAAGTTAAGGGTTCTTCATTGTTTTTTTTGCTAGGCACTTTTCTTGTTTCACACCAGTCATTAGATAGTGGCTGTTTTGCAACAGCCATTAGATATTTGACGGATGACATTAAGACTGAAGGGCCATTATGGCTTGAAATAATAAAATCTTATGAGAAAAAAAGGTTTATTCTATAGTGCAGCTTGATTCTTTATTGTGTAAGAGCGAAACTATTTAGTGGCTGTTGAAAAAGTTGGCTGTTTTGCAACAGCCACTAGATAAGGATGTGTTAATGGGTATGATAGATCGCTATAAAAAGTCAGGGGGATTTATTCAATTGCTTGCTTTAATTGAGTCTAAGGGACCTCATAAAAGAGAAAAAATGCTGGAAGCTGTTCGTATGGAAGATCCAAAGTGGGCAATGGTGCTTGAAAAAAAAATGCTATCAATGGAAAGAATATTGTCTTGGGATATCCAGTCTTTAGGCGAGGTGATTGTTCGGATGCAAGATTTGACTTTAGGAGTTGCCTTTCATGGATTTACTGAGGAACAAAGAGTGATGGCGCTTGAAACTATTGGGCCTTCTCAAAGACGTCGTATCCAAGAAATTTTTGATTTAAAAAATCCAACCAAGGATGAAATTTCAACGGCTTTTATGAAAATCATTGAACAGGTTCGACAACTTTCGGAGGAAGGGCAAATTCAATTGTCACGAATTGATCCCGATCTTGTTGTTGAAAAAGAAATCGAAGAGAAGTTGGCCAGTGGTTTGGTTGATCAAATGGTGACGAGCATGGAAGTTGATGAGATGAGCAAAGAATATGGACAAGATTCTGCCTCAGAGAGCCATAGTCATGGCCATAGTGACAGTAGCAGTGGCAGTGGTAACAACAACAGTAATCAGAGTCATAATGATCATCATGCTTGTTCTGATCAAATGGAAGAAAAAATAAATCAAAAAGAAAAAACAAATTTTCGATCAGAAGAAGATTTTTTGAAGTTAAAAAGAATTATTTATGCTCTAAAAAAAGATAATGAGGCTTTAAACAATAAGTTAAAAACTTATCAGATTAAATTCGAAAAAATCAAAAAGTTTATTCTTGAATAGAGGAGTAGAGAACTGGTCTCACTGCGACGCACTTGATGTGCGACTCGTTCAATTTGAGCTCGTACGCCTCAAATTTAACTCTTTTGCAACAGCCACTACTACAGCATTATGCCAGATTAAAAAAGCTCATAAAGGAATGGATAAGTCACTATTTAAATAATTTGTCGAACTTTATCTGAAGTATTGTGTTTTTTTCTGTAAGGCTTTAACATTTATATTTTTTTTAAAAAATGTTTATACATTAGACATTGTATAAAACCTATTCATTCAGATCCAAGATAATTCATTTTAAGATGGACTTTCGTTTGCAAGAATAATAGATGGATTTGTATTTTAATGAAACGAGAGGGGTATGTATGCGAAAAGTAATTAATTTAAATCAATTTTTAATTTTTATTTTATCTCTTTTAATTCTTTTTCTATTTCAAAATTGTCAAAAGGCTCAATATGATTATCCTGAATTCGTCGATGAAGCCAATGAAGCAAGTCATCAAAATATAGAGCAAAATGAAACAGATAATGTTTTAACAGAAATTACAACTGAAGAACTTCAAGACCAAATACTGATTCTAAGTGATCAACTTGTTTCAGGTAATACAATTTTAACTGAATTAGATGAAGATTTTGATGAAAGTTTTAATGAAACAACTCAAATTAGTGGAGAGCTTGATGGTGTTAATGAAGAGCTAGATTTAAGTATTTTAGATGATATTGAACTTCAATCTCTATCTGAAGTTCAGTCAAGTCCTTGTGCTGAAATGCCTCATTATTCTTTATCTACACAAGAAAAAGTAATTTACTTTGAAAAAGCTAATTCAAAACAGATGAAATTTGATACTCTTTTTGAGAACGATCAAAGTGATTCTTTTCTTCCGTATGCAATCTTTTCATTTTCAATGGATAAATATCTTACTGAATCAAATTTTGAAGTAAAAGATTATTTAGATCCCTTAAAACAATTAATGTCAACTTTTTTAGACACTGAAAATCAATCAGAGTCATCATTGTTTTTTGTTATGAATATCAACATTTCAAATAATAATGAAGAGCAATCTACTAGTCTTTTTCTTCAGTCAAATGAAGCTGTGGTTTGGAATATTGAAGGGAATACAGATTATTTGGATAGAATTGTTATTTTTGGAAATCATTGTCAAAATATTGTTAAAAAACCAAGAAATAGTAGACTTAGTTTTTTTATTAATCAAAATTTGGAATCGAAAAATCAGAAAGATCTTATTGAATCTGTTTTTTTTAATACCTCAAAGACAGCTGCTGAACGACTTAAAATTCTTAAAGATTTAACAAAATATTTTATAAAATCAAATGATGATCTTTCTGCCTATAGTTCAGTCTATAGTTCTGAAGGAATAAAGGTTGATCCCTTAACCTTTTAATCGTTTTAATCACTGTTTTAAAAAAAAATAAGAGGTCGACCTTCTGGAACTATTGTGAAAAAAGGATAATGCTAATTTTGTTTGAGGTTAAGCAAAAAAAACCTCTTAGAAAGCTCATTTTGAAGTGAGACAGTCTAAGAGGTTATTTGATTACATTCTACAAAACAATTTGAATTTTATGAGTCTTTTGGTGAAAGCGCGTTATCTTTCAAAAACAAAAAGGGGGAAAACGGTAATACGGTTTTTGGGGGGAAGGCATTAAGGTTTTAAAGTCATTTGTTTTTGAAACTGTTTTTCACCTTTGCGACTCATATTGATCATAAATTGTACTGTATGAACCTCCTTTGTTTTAAAATTTTATTTCGATTGCTTAAATTTTTTTATCCTCCTTTGTTTTCAGCATTCAAAGCTGACTTGAGATAGCATTTGGTTTAGCAAGGGTGATGCCAAATTGGTTTTATGTCGTTGAGTTGATAAGATTCGATTGAATTGAGTTTGAAGGTCTATTTTGAAAAAATCACAGGATGTATAATCAATTCTAATTGACACAACACAGCCAACCTGATGACCGTATTTGTCAGTAGATAGCGTTTGAAGGCTGATTTGCTGTCTTGTAAGCCTCTTAATGAGCTTTTTAAGGGTTTAAAATAACATGGTTTTTTTGATATTAAAAAGGTTTCATTTTTTTCTTTCCATTTTCGTTCTTTTTCGATATCCATAGGTTGTTAAGTTTATATCAATATTAATGTATTGAGTTGGCAGTTTTATGGCGGTTACTACTTAGTGGCTGTTGCAAAATAGTCAAATTTGAGGCGCGCGAGCTCAAATCGAATGAG
>CAYMLA010000307.1:0-3784 GCA_964390785.1 uncultured Bdellovibrionales bacterium
CAAATTTGACTATTTTGCAACAGCCACTACATATGATGTGATTTTTGATTTGAAGAATTCAATTCTTTTTCATTTTTTAACTTAAAGTGATTCATTAAATTGCAAGCATAAGATTCTTCTAAAAGGGCTTTTTGACGTTGATAAAAGGTCATTCTTTTTATAACAAGGTTGTAAACTTCAAACAGGCCATTGAAGGCGTCGTCTTCATTAAAAGAAAAACATTCAGGATCTTGGCCGTTGGCAATTTGTTTCATGTGTTTTTTAAAACGATTTAATGAACCTTGAATTTGATGGGAGGCGATCAGGCAAAGAGCAAGAGAGAAAATCAAGAGAATAAAACTAAAAACAATAACAAAAACTTGTGAATTTGGAATGATTTCATTTAATTCTAATTTTGGTATAAGCACAAAAGAGTTTATTAAAAAGGCAAAGGAAAGAGCAATTAAAAATGCGCTTAAAATAAATGTGATTTGAAATTTATAATTTGAAATTCGAATTTTTTTTCTTTTATTTTTCACAAAAACCTCTTTAAGAACCGGTTTTAAGGCCGTTTTGCAACAAGCACTATTTAGTAACTTAGCGCAAATTCTTCTTAAAGCCAATTTGTATTGGGGTTTTCATACGGGTCTCTCTACTAATGTCTAAAAACGAATTCAACAAACAACTTGCTAAACGACTTGCTTGCTCTTGGCTTCCTCTGTCAAAGGCTTTTGTCCTATACGGTGAAGAACACTTGTTGGACAAATATCAACGCAAATTTCTTTGCAATCAGGACCATAGGCGATGCATTTTTCGTGATCAATTTTAATTGTTGTTCCAGTCCATTCAATGGCTCCGGCGGGGCACTTGCTAACGCAACGCCGACAAGTGATGCATCCAACAAGGCAAACTTCACGGACAACGGACGCTTTGTTTTTGGCAACACACGAGAGCTCAACACGATGATTTTTGGGATAAAGCTCAAGAATTCCTTTAGGACAAATGCTGACACACATTCCACATCCCGTGCACTTGTCATAATCAACAACGGTAATGCCTTCTTTTCCGATAGCAATGGCATCAAATTGACAAATTCGCTCGCAGTCCCCTAAGCCGAGACAACCATTTTTGCAGGCTTTGGGACCACCAAAAGTTAATATTGCAGCACTACAGGTTTGAATCCCTATGTACTCAGCTTGATTTCGAGCAACAGCAGTTGTTCCATGACATCTTAAAACAGCAACCAATTCTTTGATTTCTCCTAGAGCTTTTCCAGTGAGTTCAGCCACACGTTGGGCAACGTCTGCTCCTCCAGGAATACACAGTGTTGTTTTGACATTAGGATTTTCAACAACGGCTTCAGCGTAAGATTGACATCCTGCAAACCCGCAAGCCCCACAATTGGCTGAGGGAAGTTGATCTCGAACCTCGTCGACTAAAGGATTTGAGGGAACAAAAAATTTTCGAGCGGCAGTAGCTAAACTGATGCCAAAAAAGACTCCGATCAATGTTAAAACAACGACGCCCCAAACAATCAAATGAAGAATTTCCATGATATCTCCTCACTCCCCTCTTTACATAAATTTTAAACCAGAAAACCCTAAGAAGCTCAGTGCAAAAAGCCCAGCAACGATAAAAGCAATTGGTAACCCTTGAAACACCTTTGGAATAGGGGCTAATTCTATGCGTTCACGTGCACAACTCATTAAAAACAAGGCTAGAGCAAAACCCAAACTTGATCCTAAGGCAAGAGCCATGGCTTCAGAAAAAGAAGCGTCATTAGAGGCGTTAAGCAAGGGGATCGCTAAAATAATGCAATTTGATGTTATAAGAACTAAATAAATACCGAATTTTCGATGCAAAACAGGTTGGATTTTTTTTAAAATGGTGTCTGCTGCTTGAACCAAAGAGGCGACAATTCCAATAAAGGCAATGATTTGTAAAAAATCTAAGTTAAGTGGGGCTAAAGTAAATTGATGAAGAGCCCAACATAAAAATCCACTGAGTAAGCCAATAATAGTGAAAGTGACACCCATTCCAATGGCAGTGTCTTTCTTTTTACTGACTCCAAAAAAGACACAGAGTCCTAAATAACGAGAAAACACAAAATTATTAATTAAAGCTGATCCAATGATAACAGTGATAAGGGTTGCTGTTAGTGAAGGGGCGGCATACCATCCAAGGTTTTCTGTTTTTGATGTGATAATAACGTGGTCGGAGGCCGATAATGATTCCTGAACGGTAATGAGGTATTCATTGCTGTGCTCATTTATTTTTTTAAGGTTTGTGATAGTTAAAGGAATATCAGCATCTTGTTCAAGGGCGACTCTGATAGAATCAGGTTGAGGCTCGCTTAAATCTCCTTGAATGAGAAGTTCATGTTTCGATTTAATTTTTGCTTTTGGAAAGTGAGAAAAATCACCAACTTTTATTTTTGCACTTCCACCAACACCACTAGCCATGACTGCCTCCTGCAGAAAGTTTTTTGCCTCGTTTGAGGTCAATCCAATTTAAAGCTGCCATTAAAAGTCCTAAGGCTAAAAAACCACCTGCAGGTAAAATGGCAAGAAGAAGAGGTTTAAAAGAGAGAATGGAATATCCCAAAAGGGTTCCGCTTCCAAGAAGTTCTCGAAAACCTCCAATAACAATCATTGCAAAAATAAATCCTAAACCCATTCCAAGACCATCTACGGCTGATGGGACAACGGGATTTTTTGCTGCAAAAGTTTCTAGACGTGAAATAATGATTGCAAAGGCAACAATGAGTTTAACATAAAGGCCAATTTCAGCATAAATAGCTGGAAAATAAGCAGCTAAAACCATGTCTGTCACCGTAACCCAGCAGGCAATGATTAAAATAAAAAGAGGGACTCTGATTTTTGAGTTGATCCATTTTTTAAGAATGGATGCTGTTGTGCTTGAGCAAAACTGAACAAACAAAACTCCAAGTCCAAGCATAACTCCATTTTTAATTGATGTTGTTACGGCAACAGCAGGGCATAGGCTTAATGCGAGTCGAAAAACGGGGTTTTCATCGATTAAACCTCGAATGATTAATTCTGAATAAGTGGTTTTTTTTGTGCTCATAAATAAGGCTCCAATTGATTCATTCGTTGTTGAAAATTTTTGAGTGCTCTTTGTATGCCGTCGCTTACGGCTTGAGTGCTTATTGTCGCTCCTGTAATGGCATAAATATCTTTGTTTTGATTGATAAGAGTGTCATGTTTTTCTTTCCAAGAATTTAAATCTGTTTTTGATTTTTCTTTAAGAGCACGAGCCCAGTCGTCGGGAAGGGGCTGGCGTACAACAGACATATTTAAAGCCATTTCACGAGAGCGTCCAGCAAATTGATTTTTAAAATAATCTTCTGTGATTTCTGCTCCCAATCCGGGATCTTCAATGTGATGAGTGATTTCAATTCCCTTTAATCCAAAGTGAACATCTAAGGAAACAAAAAAACCGATGTTATCTTTATATCCCATTGAAGATCCTTCAATGACGTATCCTGTTCGATCATCTCCTTGAAAGCCAATAAAAAAACGTCCGACAAAATTTGTTTCTTTTCTATTTTCTTCTTCCATTTTCATTTTAGCCCACAAGTCTTTATCTTCTCCTGAAACAATAGACTCAGGAAATTCATAAATAGCAATTTCTTGTCCGTCTTGATCGAGTCGTATGAGCTTGTGATCAGTGGCATAGAGGATTTCAAGTTGCTTGTTGTTCCAAGAAAGATAACGTCGAATTTCCATGACACGAGCATCTCCTTGAAGATCAAGAAGCTGAGCAAGCATAAGAGTTTCTTTTT
>CAYMLA010000308.1:0-3762 GCA_964390785.1 uncultured Bdellovibrionales bacterium
GTGAGATTTGAGCGAAGCCAACGAAAAAGTTGGCTGTTTTGCAGCAGCCACTATCGAATTGGGGTGTAAATGCATCCAGATCGTTGAATGGAATAAAGTGTTTTGTGAGAAAATAATTTTTGTTCCGTTCTTTCTTTAAGTGATTCATAATAAAGATTTCCATTAGGTAACCGTCGAATAAAAACACTTTCTTTAGTTTGAGTCGATAAAACAGTTGAAAAAGGATTATGAGATCGTTGTTCAACTTGGGTTTCAGACATTAAATCAAATTCACTAATATTATGATTAAATTGAGAAACAACAGAGCAGAAAGGGATAGGAGGTCCTGCGCTTGGACAATCTTCAATTGTTGATGTTAAACCTTTATTAAGGTGAAGGTGGGAAAAAGAATCATATTCACTTTTATTATCGTTCATAGTGCATTTTGTTATAAGCTGGAGCTGATCTTGATTTGGACCATAGATGTGTTTTTTAATAACGAGTGAATCCAAGCAAGCTGCGGTTGAATTTTCATTTTCAACTTGTTCAATGAGTGCATAGTTTCCCAAAAAGGGCTCAACAAGGTCTTCTAATTCTTTTAAAGATGGAGTTTTGTTTGCAATAGCACTTATGCTAATAAAAAAAAGACAAATGGATAGAGTAATTATTTTCATGACATCTCCCCGTTAGGTTTTGATAATTTCACCTTAGTAGTGGCTGCTGCAAAAAACAGCCACTTAGTCGTTCGTAAGGCTACTAACAAGGAGTAGTTGAGGTAAAGAGAGATGTCAATTTGTTACGAAATAACAATAATCAATGAATATTTTTCAAATTAATCGAATTCTCCTGGAGCAGGAAGAAGATCAAGTAAGCATTCTCGCCAATACTCTGGAGCGTCGTTTGTGTAGTCAATAATGATTTCGAATCCTTTTTTTCCAATGAGTTGTGTCTGAGAAATTCGTCCAGCAATTTCAATGTTTAATTGTGGTAAATGCAACATCACTCGTTGACCTTCAATAGGCATTAAAGAGAGACTTTGTTTTAAATTTTTAGGGACTAAGTCTGTTCTATTCACATGAAGAGTGAAGCCATCCAGAGAGGCTTTGATCACTTTTCCGGCACGGGCAATCTGAAAGAAATGATCCAGAGAAGTAATTGAGGAAACATCAATGGGATCAATTGTTCGAGAGGGTACAGAATTTAATTCCTTTTTCATGAGCGCTCCTTAATTTCAGTTGATGGTGAAGCGTTTCTTGTATCGTTGTTATTTGACCTATCGGTAAAACAAGACTTTTGTTTAGGATTTTGTTAAAAAAAGACAAAAATAAAGGTTGTTTTCTTGTATTACCAGACCTTTAAGAGGCTTTGAGTGGTGTTTTGATGGAGATAAAATTTCAAACATAAACTGATTTTTTTTTATGTTAACCCATTGAGTTATTTTTACTTTACTGAAAGTTTTTAAATTTAAATCATTTTGAATCACTTTAAATGAGGCTTCTTTTGCAACCCAGAGAGCGCACATACTTGGGGAAGCTTGTCTTTCATCAGCAGTGCTTATTCGATTAATAACGGATTCTGTGAGTCGATTTGAGTCTTCAATATCAATTCCGATTTGATAAGGTTTTGGGACTAAGGCATATCCTCCGGCTAAAGGGCAATGGGAAATGCTTATGCTAAAGTGGGGTGTTGTTGGATGGCTGTTAAGATTTAAGATATTTGAAGGAGAGGGGATTGGATGTTTGAATTGTTTTAATTGATTATAGAGATCAAGCCGAATCAATCTTCTATGGTTTTCAACTAAACTATTCCAATAGGATTGAATATTTAAAATAAGCTCTTTGGGAGGATGAAGAGGATTAAAAATTTCTAAATCTTCAAAGAATCTGAGGGTTGTCATAATAATGTATTGGATCTAATTTTGATTTTAAAGGATCAAAGTAGGTAGGCCAAGTGATTGATTGTCCGTTTGAAATTTTCATCATTCGTTCAAGGGCAATTCCAGCTTGATGAATTACAGTTTGAGACAAAGTAATTTTTGGATTGAGTGTTTTTAATGAAGAAGCGACTTTTTCTAAAGTGTTAAGTTTCATATAAGGACATTCATTACAAGCGCAGCTTTCATCAGTTGGTGCATTAATGAGTTCAACATCTGGACGTGCTTTTTTCATTTGATGAAGAATTCCAGATTCTGTAGCAACGATAAACTTTTTTGCTTTATTGGTTTTAACTTCGTTAAGTAACTTTGAAGTTGAACCAACCACGTGTGAAAACTTTAGGATATCGTCATTGCATTCAGGGTGAGCCAAAACAACAGCGTCAGGATTTTGTAAAATGAGTGAAAGAAGCTTTTGTGCAGAAAACAAAATATGAACATGACAGTGGCCAGGCCATAAAATCATTTTTCGATTGTATTTTTTAGAAAGATAGTGACCGAGGTTTTGATCTGGTCCGAAGAGAATTGTTCGATTTTTGGGAATTGAATTTAAAATTATTTCTGCATTACTGGATGTGCAAATGACGTCACTGATTGTTTTTACCGCAGCACTGCAGTTGATGTATGAAACACAGATGGCTTCAGGATATTGCATTCTCCAAGCTAAATAGCTTTCATAGGGAGAACTATCAACCAATGAACAGCCCGCATTTAAATCAGGGACAATAATGGTTTTGTCTGGATTTAAGATCTTTACACTTTCGGCCATAAAAACGACGCCAGCAAGAAGAATAACTTTTTCCTGTGACTCTTGACCTTTTTTTGCAAGGAAATAAGAATCACCAACAAAATCTGCAATATTTTGTATAGCAGCATCATCATAAAAATGAGCTAAAATAAGAGCATTTTGTTCTTTTTTAAGTTTTTCAATGGTTTGTATTGTGTTGGCTTTCAATTCTTCCATAACAAAACTCCTGTTAAAGTTCTCCTCCTTTTAACACAGTTATGATGGATTTTGAAAGAGTTTTAACGGACTCAAAAACGCCCGTTCCTTGGTGAGCAATAGCTTCAAAGCCAGGAGCATTATAATGGTTTAGCTGAGATTGCATATTTGCAATGGAGAGGACATTAGGTAAATCACGTTTGTTGTATTGAAAGACAATTGGGATTTCTTTAATGTTATAGCCATGTTCTTCAAGATTAAGTCTTAGGCTATTGAGACTTTCAATATTTTCTTCTTCACGTTGAATTTGTGAGTCAGCAACAAAGACAATTCCGTCAAGTCCTGTTAACAGGAGTTTTCTGCGGTTATTATACTGAACCTGACCAGGAACAGAATAAAGGTGGAGTCGCGTATGAAATCCTCGAATTTCTCCAATATCAAGAGGAAGAAAATCAAATGATAATGTACGTTCAACATCAGTGTCAAAAGCGATGAGTTTTGTCTTTTGATCTGTGGATGTTTTTTGATAAATCCATTGCATATTTGTCGTTTTTCCCCCTAGTGAAGGCCCATAATAGACAACTTTGCAGTGAATTTCTTTTGCATTATAGTTAATAAATGACATTACAACACCATTCTGTTTTCAATTGCTCTTCCCATTGTTCTATAATCAACATAATCGATGTCACTGCCAATGGGTATTCCTTGTGCGAGTCGCGTCATTTTCACTTTATATTGGGAAAAACGTTGAGAGAGATAAACCACTGTTGTGTCTCCTTCTAGATCAGAATCTAAAGCAAAAATAAGCTCCTTAATGGGAGACCCCTGAGGGGGGAGTCCATGAATGAGTTTTTTTTCAAGTTCAGTAATTCGAAGATCATCAGGGCCGACTCCGTCTAAAGGAGAA
>CAYMLA010000309.1:0-3750 GCA_964390785.1 uncultured Bdellovibrionales bacterium
TAAATATTTTTGTGGACATTGATCCTGATCAATTGGCTCGTTATGAATTGGGTTTAACTGAAATAAGAAGCGCACTTTATAAAGCTTTGCAATTTACTCCAATTGGGCAGCGCCAGCAAGGAGAACAATCTTATTCTTATGAGATCCAGCTCCCTAATACTTCGATAGAAAATATTATGCAAACTCCTCTGCTTGGGAATCGAATGGGACACACTTTAAAATTAAGTGATATCGCTAAGATTAGATTAAGGCCAAGCTTGCAGAATTGGACGTCAAATTATTATGCTGGTGAACCGGCTGTTACAGTTTCTGTGCATAAAGCGACAGAAACGGATGCCGTTGAAGCAAAAAAACAGATAAAAACTGAAATTGAAAAAATTGAATCAGAACTTCCTTCAGGAATGAGTCTTGCAACTATTAGTGATGGCCCTAAATTTATTCAGCGTCAAATTGAAGTGTTAATTAAAAATGGAATTTTTGGTTTTGTATTGGTTACTCTTCTGTTGATTGTTTTTTTAAATCTTAAAGTGGCATTGATCACGGTTTGGGGACTTCCTTTTGCTTATTTAGGGACTATTATTTGTATGCATTTATTTGGTGTTTCAATTCATTTGATTTCGGTTGTGGGTTTAATTTTGGTGATTGGAATTTTAGTCGATGATGCAATTATTATTTCTGAAAAATATATTCAGAATTTATCCAAAGGCTTAAAACCAAAAGAAGCCGCTTCTCAAGCCGCCTCCGAATTGGTTGTGCCTGTTTCTGGAACAATCTTAACAACGATGATTGCTTTTAGTCCTATTTTATTTATTAAAAGTGAAATGTCTCTTATTCTTTACTCAATTCCCGTTGTTGTGATCGGTGCTTTAGCTTTGAGTTGGGTGGAAAGTTTTATTATCTTGCCAAATCATTTGGCTCATTTTTCAAAAAAAATTGCAATGACCAATCAAAGGTGGGATTGGTTTTCTAAGGTTTCTCAGATTTATCGTTTAATTTTATTATGGTCATTGCGCTTGAGATATTTTGTTTTGGGTGTTCTTATCGTATTTTTTTCATTTTCGGTTTATATTGCAATTAACAAAGTTAAACATGAGTTTCGTCTCTCTGTTGGGATGGAGCGAGTTTATATTGTTGCTCAATTAAAAGATGTAAATTCAGTGTCGCAAACAAAGGCTCATCTTGAACCAATTGAAAACTTTTTAAAAGCGCTACCTTCTAATGATGTCAAAGGAGTTCAAACTCATATTGGTAAAGTATGGGATAATGGAAAACTTAAAGAAGGTCCACAGTATGCTTCTATTCAAGTTTACATTACAGATGAGACCGATCATCCAAAAAAAATTCAAGATCGTTTAGGAAAAGTGATTGAAACACAATTAAAAGAATTGAAAACAGACGCTTTTGTAAAATTAGATTCTTTTTGGCAAATGCATGGAGCTGAGGACGTTGGAAAGAATATGGTTTCTATTAAAGTAAAGGGTGCAGACCGTCAATCATTGTCCGAAATTGAGAATGAAATAAAAAATAAGGTTAAAATTCTTCCCGATTTAAAAGAATTAGTTGAGGATGAAACAAAGTATCAAACCACATGGCGTTTTATACCACGTTTGGATGTGTTATCCGGTTATCGTCTGACGACTCAAGAAATTTCTGATCAAATTCGAAGTGCCATTATGGCTGATGAGTTGATCGATATCCGTGTTGATGGTGAAAATTATATGGTTTACACAGAAATTATTTCGCCTCAATCTTTCAAAGATTTTAATCAGTCTTTTTCTTTGAATCAAGAGGGTCATTCTAAGAAGTTGAATCAATTGTTTGTTGTTACCGCAAATGGACAAAATGTTCCGCTCCATCTTTTAGGGCAATGGAAAGTGGAGTCGGGTTATAAAAAAATTGAACATCTTAATGGAAAACGTCATCTTGTTGTTCAAGCTCAATTTGATGAGGGTAAGACGAATCGATCTAATTTTATCCAGTCCGTTGATAAGCAATTGGATTCATTAAGACAAAATTATTCAAGTTATGAGATTGTGACAGAAGATGAGGATGAACAAGAAAGAAAAAACAAAGCTTGGGCGATAAAAATTGCCTTAGTTTGTTTTTTAGGAGTGTTTTTTGTTTTGGCTTTAGTGTTACAGTCAGTCACTTTACCCATTTTAGTGTCTTTACCTATTCCGTTTGGAATCATCGGAATCATTTGGGCTCTTTATCTTCATGGACTTCCATTAGGGATCATGGCGATCATTGGTTTGGTTGGAACCATTGGGGTATCGGTTAATGGATCGCTGATTTTGGTTGATCAAGTTAATAAAAAGGCAAAACAAGCTGGAGGCTTGAGTCGAGAAGTTATTCTATCTGGCGCAGAATCTCGTTTGAAGGCGATCATTTTAACAACTCTTACTACAGTTGGGGGGTTGGCACCAATGGCTTACGGTCTCGGTGGAGAATCGGGATTTACTCAGCCATTGGCGTTTTCAATGGCTTGGGGAATTGCTTTTGCTACTGTTTTGACTCTTTTTGCTATTCCTGCAATTTTATGTGTGCGTCTGGATTGTGTGCAGTTTTTTTCTCGTTTATTTAAACGAAAAGAGAAGAAATTATTGTCTGTTGAAGAGGAATTTGCATTGCAATCGGAGTTTAAGAATAAAACAAATTCTTTGAAGTGGATTGAACGTCCTCAAAATCCAGATAAAGATAGGCCATTATTGTGAAATAATTTTATGTCCTATCCATTGCACGGGATGAATTGGGTTTTGTATTTCATTGAGCATCAATTGTCCGCAGCGATTGACAACAAAAGAGCTAAGAATTTGAATTAAAGACAAATCAGATTGTTTTTGCAAATTATTTAATTTTTTTGAAGTTTCAAGCATGAGTTCCATTTGTTTTTCGTTATTATGGAAAGGCCATAAATCAAACTGAGAGAACTGTTTTGTGATCGGATGATTATAATAGTGGTTTGTTAGTTTTATTAGATCATGATGTGAGTGGTTGTCTAAGAGAACAGACTGGAAGGCTTTAAATGTTTCGATTTTATTTGAACAGGGATTTATTTTTATTTGATTTTCAATGGATTGGATGAGTGGGAAAAGAGGAATTTCGACTCCTTGAAAAATCGTGCTGGATTGAGTTTGAATTTCTGGGCAATTAAAAACACAAGCTTTTATACCCGTGTCCCATGCTTTTTTAGCGATGGATTCTAATTTTAACTTTGCCCATCCTTGAAGGTAAGGAGAGTAGGCTTGCCATTGGAATTCATTATTGATTAAAATTTCAGATCCATGATATCCATAAGCTAAATAGTGAACTTTTAGCCCTTTTTGGAATTTGTTAACTCGTAAGGGCTCACTCAGGTCTATAAGATGGTGAAAGGATTGGGCGGTCACTTCATCAAAGCTGATGGAACAAAGTTTTCCCAATTCAGACTTCCAAAATAATTCTGAAGATAAATGTTTTTCTCCGAGGCCTTTAAAAATTCGATTCATGAGACTAAGGATAATTTTATTTTGAAAAATGCCTCCAGCCATAATATGTGCAAAAACAACATTGGAGTTTTCAGGAATTTGACTTTCAATTTCGGTTAGAAAGAGCTCAAGATTTTGTCGAAAACGTTTAATTGAAGCAAGACGTGCTGTTTCAATGATAGACCAATCCAATTGTGTTTCTTGCCAGTTGTGGAGTTTAATCGGTCGTAAAAGATCAAAAGGAGTTTCCCCTAAAGAATTCGCTTCGTAAGCAAATCCGGCT
>CAYMLA010000310.1:0-3721 GCA_964390785.1 uncultured Bdellovibrionales bacterium
TCTATTGCAAAAAGTCTTGGTGTTGATGTTAAAAAAATGGAAAAAGACATGGAGAGCAAACAAGTTAAAGACATTATTGAAAAAGACATTGCTGAAGCTAAAAAGTTTGGAATCACAGGAACGCCAGGTTATGTTATTAACGGAGTATCAATTAAGGGCGCATATCCAGCCAGTGAATTTTCAAAAATTATTGATCGTCATTTGGGCAAATCAGAATAAAAACAGTTTTCAATTGTTTAAATAAAAAGGGGTCACGCAAATTGCAACGATCCCTTTTTTTGCGCAAAGCAAAAAACAATCTAACTACTTAAACGATAACGATTTCGTTAATTGCCAAAACCACTTGTGTTCATTATTAATTATAGCTATAAACCAAATAATTAGATGCTAATGTGAAACAGGAAACGTAGCTGTTTTGCGGTTGGCTGTTTTGCAGCAGCCACTCATTAAACTTTTGACGAGTGAGAGGAGACATCTCATGTCAAACACTACTGCTGTTGGCAATAAAACGCTTTCACCCAAACCGAATTGGTTAAAAGTTAAGGCTCCTTTTGGAGAAAATTACACGTCGATAAAAGAGATGATGCGAACATTAAACATCGCGACGGTTTGTCAGGAGGCCCGTTGCCCCAATATGGGAGAGTGTTGGGGAGGAGGAACGGCGACAATCATGCTGATGGGAGACGTTTGCACACGAGGATGCCGATTCTGTGCCATTAAAACGGGCAATCCCAAAGGCCAGTTGGATCAACTTGAACCCGAAAAAGTAGCCTATGCATTATCTCAACTCAACCTCAAATATGTCGTTCTAACAAGTGTGGATCGCGATGATCTCTCCGATGGTGGCGCCAATCACTTTGCTCAAACGGTCTCAACAATTAAAAAGTTTAATCCTAAAATGTTGATTGAAGTTTTAACGCCTGATTTTTGTGCTAATGAAAAACACATTGCTTTGGTTGTTGACTCTAAACCAGATGTGTTTGCTCATAATATTGAGACTGTGAAGCGATTAAGTCCCTTAGTAAGAGATCCTAGAGCGAGTTATGAAAAATCACTCTTTGTTTTGGAGTCTGTAAAAAAGATTGATTCCAGTCGGTTTACAAAGTCTTCAATTATGTTAGGCTTGGGAGAAAGAGAAGACGAAATTAAACAATCTTTGCAAGATTTAAAAACCGTGGGTTGTGACGTGGTCACCTTTGGACAGTATCTTCAACCATCAAAACGACATTTAAACGTTGAAGAATTTATAACTCCCGAACGATTTAAGCAACTTCAAGTTTATGCTGAAGAAATGGGGTTTTTATATGTCGCAAGTGGTCCTTTAGTGAGAAGCTCTTATCGTGCTGGAGAGTATTTTATGGAAGGAATGATTAAAAATAAAATTAGTCGCTCATTTAAATAGTGCTTGTTGCGAAATAGTCAAATTTGAGGCACGCGAACTCAAATTTAGCCATTTTACAACAGCGAAGAAGAAAAATGAGAAGGAGAACCGATGAGTAATGTTATTGAAGTCAAACTCCCTGACTTGGGTGAGGGTGTTACAGAAGGTGAATTGATAAAATGGTTGGTTAAGGAAGGGGACTCAATCGAAATGGATCAACCTTTTGTTGAGCTCATGACAGACAAGGCAACGGTTGAAATTCCAAGTCCTTATTCCGGTGTTGTGAACGAGTTTAAGTTTTCAGAAGGGGATCTGGTTCAAGTGGAATCAACACTGTTGACTCTAACAAGTCAAAAAACTTCCCAATTAAATAAAGAAGAAAAAGAGAACGAAAAAAATGTTGAGGCTGAAAAAACAGATCAAGAAACAATAACAAAGCCTAAAAAAGACAGTAAGCAAGAATCAAATAGAGTCAAAGACCTTCCTATAACAGGAAAAACTGTGTTGGCCTCTCCTGGAACAAGAAAGTTAGCTCGAGAAAAAGGGATTGATATCAATCAAGTTAAAGGCTCTGGTCCTGTGGGAAGAGTGATCCGAGAAGATATTGAGGGTTATGAAACTCAACCTCAAATCAAACCGGAGCAAGCTCATCAAAGAAGAGAAGAGCGTGTTCCCTTAAGAGGGGTAAGAAAAATCATTTCTGAATCAATGCGAAAATCTAAACAATTGATTCCTCATTTTACACATGTTGATCAAGTTGAAGTGGATAAGCTCGTTAAAATGAGAGAAGAATTAAAAAATCAAGTGACTGAGGTGAAGATAACCTACCTTCCAATTATTATTAAGTCATTGCTTTCATCCCTTCGAGATTATCCCGAACTCAATGCCAGCATTGATGAAGAAACAAAAGAGATCGTTTATAAAAAATACTATAATATCGGATTTGCTGCCGATACCCCGTCAGGATTAATGGTTCCAGTTATTCAGGATGCAGATAAAAAATCGATATTGCAAATCAGTAAAGAAATTATTGATTTATCTGGTCGAGCTAAAGAAGGCAAATTAAAGAGAGAAGAGATGTTGGGTTCAACCTTTACGGTTACAAACATTGGAACAATTGGAGGACAATGGGCAACTCCAATTATTAATCATCCAGAAGTGGCTATGCTCGGTATTTATAAAATTCAAATCGCTCCAAAATGGGAAAATGACCAATGGATTCCTAAAAAAGTGATGAATTTTTCAATCACCTGTGACCATCGATTGATTGATGGGGCTGTTGCTGCACGTTTTTTAAATTCTTTTATGGATCGAATTAAAAATCCAGAAAAGTTGATTCTTGATCTAAAATAGGGGAGACACGTTATGAGTCAAAGTTATGATGTTTGTGTGATTGGTGCTGGACCTGGGGGATATGTTGCTGCTATTCGATCAGCGCAATTGGGTTTAAAAACAGCTTTGGTTGAAAAACAGTATTTGGGTGGTGTTTGTCTAAATGTTGGATGCATTCCTTCAAAGGCGATGATTACGGCCTCTCATTTTTATCATCGCTTGCAACATGACGCCAAGAAAATGGGGATTCATGTGGACGGATCGATTCGTTTAGATATGTCTGAATTGGTTCAATGGAAGCAGTCGGTTTGTGATAAAATGTCTGGAGGAGTCAAACAGCTTCTTAAAGGCAATGGCGTTGATGTGTTTATGGATGAAGCCAAATTCATCAACGAAAACACAGTTCAGTTAAAAAATGCAGATGAAACATTAAATGCTCAAAATTTTATTATTTCAACTGGTTCAAAATCAATTGATATTCCGGGCTTTGAAGTTGATGAGCAAACGATTTTATCTTCAACGGGCGCTCTTAATTTATCTGAAGTTCCCTCTCAAGTGGTTGTCATCGGTGGAGGATATATTGGTTTAGAAATTGGCACTTACTTGTCTAAATTAGGAAGTCAAGTGACCGTCGTTGAAGCTCTGTCTGAGATTCTCAGTGAAGTGGTTGATCCCGATTGTGCTCAAGTCGTTTCACGAAAACTGAAGAAAAATAAAGTTAAAGTATTATTGTCAGCAAAGGCTAAAGGCCTAGAAAGAAAAAACGGTCGTGTCTTTGTTTCTGTTGAAGTGAAGGGTAAAACAGAAACTCTTGAAGCCGATAAGATATTAATCACTGTTGGACGCAAACCCTATCTTGAAGGTCTAGAATTAGACGTTTTGGGAATTCAATTGGATTCAAAGGGGTTTATTCAAGTTAACGAAAAAAGACAAACCAACAAAGATCATGTGTATGCCATTGGAGATGTTGCAGGGCAGCCCATGCTTGCTCATAAGGCGAGTCATGAG
>CAYMLA010000311.1:0-3717 GCA_964390785.1 uncultured Bdellovibrionales bacterium
AAAAAGTCTAGTAGACACATCAAAAACGTTCTTTATAAATCAACTATTACATCTAAGTGTTCTGGTTTTAAACTGCTTTCCGGTACCATTGCGATCAAGTGTCTAATTGTGCTTTCAAGTTCCCGAACGTTGCCTTTCCAGTGATAGTTTTTTAAGTATTGAAGAGTTTTATGCAAAACCTTTTTGTCTTGGCCATTGTGTTTTTCCAGAAAATGAAGAACTAAAGGTTCAATGTCATCTCGTCTTTCTCGTAGGGGAGGAAGGCTAATCGGAATTACATTTAATCGGTAGTAGAGATCTTCACGGAATTTTTTTTCTTTTACCGCTTCTTCTAGATTAACATGGGTTGCTGCAATAATTTTTACATCTACTTTTATTGGCTTTATAGATCCAATGGGCTCGATTACACCTTCTTGTAGTACGCGGAGTAATTTGGCTTGCAGTTCAGGGGGCATATCACCGATTTCATCGAGAAATAATGTTCCCTTGTGGGCAAGTAGAAATTTCCCGGTTTTATTCATTGTTGCTCCGGTAAAAGAGCCTTTTTCATGGCCAAATAATTCGCTTTCAAGGAGGTTTTCTGGAATTGTTGTGCAGTTAATCGGAATGAAAGAGTTTTTTCCTCGGTCTGATAATTCATGGAGGGCTTTAGCGACAAGTTCTTTACCGGTGCCGGATTCTCCTCTTATTAAAACTGGGCTATTGCTTTTTGACCTGCTTAGCTGGAGCACCTTTTCAGCAACAACAGCTGATTTGTTGGACCAACCAACCATGCCGATTTGTTCTAGTAGTTTTTGATTTTTTAGAAATTGCTCATTGATATTGTCTTTGGCTTGAACCACTCTGCGGGTTTCATCGTACATTTTGCAGTAGTTGCGGATAACATCTATTATATCAGCTAGATTGCCGTTTTTCGGGATAAAATCTTTTACCCCAGCACGGAAACTAGTGATTGTGGCATCTTGGGATTCATCGCCAGTCATGATTATGATTAAAAGATTTGGGTTTATTTTAAGTAAAGTTTTGGCTATTTCTGGGCCGGTGACTGGATCGTCATTGTAGTGGTAGTCGAGAACAATAACTGCGTATCCATATGGGTCGCGCTTGACATATTTGTAAACTTCACTGGTATTGCTAGCGTAGTCAGCCTCGATTTCACTATATGGATCTAATTCGTCTTCAAATCCAAGGAGGATGTGTCTTTCATCGTCTGCAATTAGTACTTTGTAATTCATTAGTACCCCTTTTGTGTTAGCTTCTTCAAATCCTTTGGCAAATTAAATGCCAGCCATAAGTGTATAAAAACACTGGTTTGAAAAACTTAGAAAAGCTAAAATGTCCAATTACTGGGTCGATAATATTAAGGCATGAGTATTCAACAATTGATAAATGGCAACAAAAACAGGGGTTTCCCCATACCCATATTGTGTTCATTAATTGGCCCACAGGTGGGTCAAAATCGTTGATAAAAACTATGAAATTCAAAAATGTTCAATAAATCTATTATTTTAAATTGGTCATCTTGCTGACCCAAGTTGTGGTCAGAGTATATACATGGAGTTAGGGAAAATGCAAAACTTAATGGCGAAAATTCGCTAACCATGTATTTTTTTCAATAAATTCAACTTGAATGGAGCTCTTACGGCCCCTGCGCAGTGATTAACAGAGCGATTTTTAAAGCGATAAAGATTAAGGATGCAATTGAAGCTATTTTGGAGACATTCCAATTTGATGATGGCTCATCGATTTTTGTATGCTTGATTATGGATATATAGATAGTAATTTGCTTTGTTATTTTTCTTCCCATATTTAGTTCCTCCTCTCGCCCTCACCGAAGGGTTTGGAGGAGGAACTAAATATGGGAAGAAAAATTCAAGTGTCGGTATTGTGGGGATAATCAATGCAAATATCTTTTTGTTTGACAGTCGTGTGATGAATACTTGTTTTTAAAAAGAATCAATTTGATTTTAGTAGCCGGTTGATTTTTAATTTGCATATTACCGATGATGTAATAGACAAATGTCTTTTGGTGAGCAGTTAGTAAATTTAGCATATTTTTTTGGGGGGCTACCGCAGGCTGCGGGTGGTGAGTGCAACTAACATCATACTTTTTTGGTGTTGCAGATTTGCTTTCAGTACTGTGTTTTTTGTACAACTTTGTTGCAAAGTGTGGCTTCAGTCCTGCGTTTCATTTCCTCCGGTAGATAGTCATCGATATTAATTTCGCCGTATTGTATTAAATCTAAAAAGTCGTCACGATTAACATTTTTGTTTTTCTTAGTATAACTTTCAAAGGCAACCCGCTGGCGGTCATTACTGGTTACGGTTTTGGCAATAATTTGTTGGCGAATAGACTGGTCAAGTAGGGGAATTAAAGCTTCTAGAATGTCTGAAGCTGAGACTTTCTTTGATCCTTTTTTTAGTTTGTTTAGCTTGCTGACTTCGCTCTTGAGTGTAGAGGTAACCTGGCTTGAAAATCGCATAGCGGTGCCGTGGGTGTTTGGTTTGTTGGTGCTGGTTTTGGTTTGTTCGATATTTTTCATTTTTGAGTCTCCTTATTTTTATTTTTTGAAAGTTTGAAGAAGTGGATAAACAGCTTTTAGTTTTTCTTCGCTTAAGTTTTTTATGATTTTGATACAGGTGTCTTGTATATCAGTTAAAAAAACTTCGCTGTTGAGGTGATGTTCGAATTCTTCCATGGTAAACCCATAGGATTGAACGATGTGACGGATTCGAGTGGGGCGCAGATCAATGCGGCCACTTTCAATGTGGCCGATGATGCAATCTGCGTAGCCGCAAAGGCGACTAGCCTGGTATTTGTTGTAGCCTTTTAGTTTGCGCAAAACGGCTATGGTTTTTACTTCACGGGTGATAATTTTTTGGTAGTTGCGACGTAGTTTTTTTGTAACAATTTGCTTTTCTGCTTTTGTTACAAAACGTGCGGCAATTTGTTCACTTTTTCCTGCGCAGACTGCTTCAAAATCTTGCCAGGAAAAGTTGTAGGCAGATAGAATTTCTGAAATTCTTCGGCGGGTGAGTAGGGTGCGGCCATTTTCGAATTTTTCAACCGACTTGTGACCGAGCCCGATCAATACTCCCGCCTGTGGGCGGTTGAGTCCCTTGATTTCGCGTAGTTTTTTCAAGGCCAAAGCCTCTTTGGTTATGAACTTCTGCATCATGTTTCTCCGGTGGGTTTTATTGGTAACCTCACTTTTGAGAGCGCAGCGCTGGTTAAAAACGTAGTTGTTTCTGTCAGCGCAGCGCTCAAATTAATAATCTGAAAAATCAACAAGATGACGGAGAAAAAGTGCTACGATAGTTGGGTAAAAATAGGGGGGCTACCATTTTGGCTTCGCGCGAAGCCAGCTGAAGCATTTTCGAGAAATTTCGCGAAATTCTAAGAAATAAAAAATGAAACTTGATGCCTAAGTGGTTGAAACCATTAGTTTAAAAATTTTAGGTATTTATCTTTGAAAACTTAATTAGTACGATTTAAAGACCCGGAATTTGGAGCGGCAGATCGGGCTCGAACCGACGGCCTCGACCTTGGCAAGGTCGCGCTCTACCAACTGAGCTACTGCCGCATAAGAAAAAATGATCAACTATTCAAAAACATCAAAATTGAATAAAAAAATAACATTTGAGCAGAAATATATATTTAATATGGTGTTGTGTCAACTTTTTGTGTTGAAACTTTTATAAACTGGTTGCAATTTA
>CAYMLA010000312.1:0-3710 GCA_964390785.1 uncultured Bdellovibrionales bacterium
CCACCTCTTTATTAAAATCTTCCTGAAGATAAAGTAAACTCAAAACAGTGTGAGCTTCCATTTTTGAATTAAACTTTAAATCATTTCCTGTAACAGAAAGAATCACTTTCTCATTTTCTGTATTTAATTTAAATTTCAATTGTTCAGAATTAAAAAATTTTCCTTGAACTGATTGTGTCCCAAAAGCCAAATCAACCAATTCAACTTGACCAAGCTTTAAAAAAACTTTTCCATAAATTTCAAAAGGAGATGTTACCCCCCCAAGCATTAAATTTTGTATCGATTGTGAAAAAACCAATTCATTAACTTGTGATTGAAGAACAAAATCATTAAACTCATAATCAGAATTAAAAGAAACAGAACCATTGAATTTTCCATCCTGAATCTCAGCAGAAAAAACTTCACCAGAAAAACGCTCAGGAAAAAAATATGTTTTAAATTTTACCTCATCAACTTTTTGATATCGTCTCATGCCAAAATTAGAAAAAATCAAATCTATATCTGTTAATCGCCCATTAAATCCATAAGTATTCAAGTCTTCATAACGAAATTCGCCATTAAGTTGACTCAATAAATTCCCTCTCACACTTGAATGAGTAAGATTAAAAACATTTAACAACCTTAAAACTTTTATTTGATTGAAATAAGCAGAAAAAGGACTTATGTTCAAAGGCTCCAAAGAAAAACTCACGTTCGATGCAATGGCTTCTCCCAAATCTCCTTCAAAATGAAACTTATTGACTTTAAAATGACTGTTTTGAATATTATAAATATTTCCATTTCCTGCCATTTCACTTGTTAACCACATTAAACCCGTATCAACTCCAAAATGAACTCTTTCAAATACTTGATGACTTAAAAAAATTTTCAAACTTTTTAACAATACATCAATGGGTAAATGCTCAACTTGTGCAGACATCCCATAATCTCCTGAGTCAACATTCAAGTCTGAATGCACATTAATTTTCCCCTCTCTCCAGTTACCATTAACATTAAATTGAACATCACTCCCTTTTTGTGTAATATCAAAATGAAGAGGCGAAATTGGATAATCTGGCTCAGTATCATAACTTACGAAAAAATAACCGGATAAAGAAAAACTTTCTTTATCCTTAATAGCTAAAAAATTATTAGCCCCAACAAAAATTTTTTCTTCAGAAAAATAAAATCTTATTTTTTTAATAAAAAATTCAATAGATTCATAATAAACTGACTGATTTGGACTATCTTCACGATTTATCTGAGCAATGTTTAAATGATTAAACACATTTTTTTCAGACGTTTTTTCACTATTTTTTTTCTTTTTTAAATTCTCGTTTTTTATACATTGATGATAACGAAGTAAATCATGATAAGATTTCAACTGAAGAAGTGCAAAATCTGCATACAGTGTTTCAATCTCAATTTTATTTTTAATAAATCCAAATAAGTTAACAGGAATAATCAACTCATCAAAAAAAACGCTCGAATCTGTGAAACATTGATCTTCAAATCTAATCTTAAGCCCATTTATTTCAATAGAAAATTCTGGGACTCCACCACGAGCAAGACGAATTTGAGCAGACTCTAATTCTGCAGAAACACCAACAGGAAGAGATTTAAATTCTTCTAACAACCATAACTTAATCGTATCTGGTCCTAAATAGACTCGAAAAGCTCCTGAAATTAAAATTGAAACTAAAATAGAAATAAATAACGTCGTCCAACCTGGTTGATCAGAAACAAGTGATTCATTTTGAAATACCTCTTTCTCAGCCATAATATGGACTCCACTCTGTTTCCCCTTGAAGTCTTTAGTGATATGTTTACAACATTTTCTCTATAAAGAATCTTTCACGACACAGGATTCAAGGATTATTCGTAATAAAACTTAACAACCTTCAAATCCCTCTCTCCTTTGGGACTCTGAACAACGACTTCATCACCAGATTTCTTTCCAATTATAGCTCTTGCCAAAGGAGAATGTACAGATATCTTTTTTTCTTTCACGTCAGCTTCATCAATGCCAACAATCTGATATTCTGATTCTTCTTCAGTCTCTAGATCCAACAAGACAACTTTTGCTCCAAAAACAATCTTATCTGATTTAATTGTAGAAGGATCAATCACCTGCGCAGCAACAATTTTAGACTGAATCTCTTGGATTCGTCCTTCAATTAAAGCCTGCTGTTCTTTTGCAGCACTATACTCAGCATTTTCACTCAAATCTCCATGAGACCTTGCCTCTTCTATCGCTTTAATCACATTCGGACGAGCCGTTTGAATAAGCTGTTTTAACTCCTCTTCAAGCCTTTTCTTTCCCACTAAAGTCATCGGTACTTTACCTTCGTTCATGCGCACTCCTTATTAAATCAAATCAGAAAATTTTAAGTTTTAAACAATTTACTATTTGTAGGCAATTGTTTCCGTAAAAAAACAAATACTATAATGCCTTGAGCAATGATCAAAACAGACAGTCAAACTTTCACTCAAATATTGACACTCTGCGATAGCTCGTGTTTAATGTTTCTAAATTATATTATATAAAAAGGATATTATGAACTTAAATCCAACAAATGTATCTATTATCAAGCGCTTACTCGTTGGGAGAAATTCACGTCCTTTACGATCTATCTTACTAAAATTTCCCCCTGCAACATTAGCTTCTTTGTTTAGTGATCTTAATGATCGAGAATCAAAGCTTCTGCTACATGCTTTAATTTCTATTCAAAGAGCCGGAAAAGTTCTTATTGAACTCCCAGAAAATCAACTTAAAGATATTTTATCAAAACAAGAAATTGGCTTATTAACTCGTCTGACTCTCGAAAGTCAAGAAAGCGATGCTGCTTTTTTTATTCAACTCTTAGATGAAAAAATCAGAGCTGAAGTTCTCAATCAGCTTCCTGAAAATCGAAGAAATAGAATGAAGCTCTTCCTTGCCTATCCCGAAAATTCAGTTGGCAGAATTATGCAAACCGAAGTTTTTACGCTTCCCCCCCACTCCACATGCGAACAAGCAATTGAAAAACTTCGAAGACAAGTCCAAGAAACTTCTGTTTTTTATATCTACTGTATCAATGAAAAATGCCAACTTGAATCTGTTGTTTCTTTAAGAAAACTCGTCACCTCTCCTGCACAAACTCAAATTAAAGAAATAGCTTCCAAAGATATCGTAACGGCATCCCCATTTATGTCAGAAGAAGACGTCGCTCGAATTGTCAGTCATTATGATTTTGTTGCCCTACCAGTGATTGACGATAATAAAAAAATATTAGGACTGGTAACAATCGATGATGTCTTAGACATTATACAAGAACAAGCAACTGCAAATATTTATGCTCGTGCCGGCTTACAAGAAGACGACCGTGTCTTCAGCACCCCGTTGTTTAGCTTTAAAAACAGACTTCCTTGGATGCTACTCAACCTCATTCTTGCCGCCTTAGTTTCTGTAGTTATCAGCTTATTTGAAGAAACAATGAGCAAACTAATTATCTTAGCAACACTAAACAACATTGTTGCAGGGTTAGGAGGAAACACAGGCACCCAAGCTCTTACTGTAATTACACGAGGCCTTGCTACTGGCGATTTTGAATTCACCAGCCGAAAAAAAGCCATTCTTAAAGAATTTTTAGTTGGCCTATCTTTAGGCCTTTGCGTTGGTTTATCAACTGGAGTTCTTGTTTATTTTTGGAAAAACAACCTTCTTGTTAGTGTCGTTATTGCTCTTTCAA
>CAYMLA010000313.1:0-3697 GCA_964390785.1 uncultured Bdellovibrionales bacterium
GGACTGCTCCTCTCTGGAACTTGCGAATCAGGACTCACTGTAACAATTTCCGGACTTGGAGTCTCGCAAACATCATCCACTTCATGCTCTTCAAATGCATTTTCTTCAAATATCATGTTTTCTTCTGGTGATGGACAAAAAATTATAACAGTTTCTCAAACTGATGCGTCTAATAACTCAGCCTCTGACTCTCGATCATTTAATCGTGACTCCTCCCCCCCAATTGTTAAAATTCATGAACCTGCAGCTCATACGGTTGCCAAAAATGGACTTCAAATCAGAGGACAATGTGAATCAGGAATTGATGTGCAAATTTATGGACATGTCAATCGAGCCTCAACAACATCCTGCTCGCAAGGGCTCTTTGTTGCTGATATTCTTTTTTCTTCTGGAGACGGAACTAAAACCATCAGTGTTAAACAAACAGATCCCGCTGGAAATTCATCCACTGATCAAAGAAATTTCATCCGTGACACTACTCCGCCCTTTATTACCATTGA
Organism: uncultured Bdellovibrionales bacterium; assembly: GCA_964390785.1. GTDB lineage: Bacteria > Bdellovibrionota > Bdellovibrionia > Bdellovibrionales > CAYMLA01 > CAYMLA01. The sequence goes on from CAYMLA010000313.1 coordinate 501, forward strand.
TTCACCAAAAGCAAATAGTAATGTAATTGGATCAACAATAATTCAAGGCCAATGCGAAAAAAATCTTAATGTAACAATGAGTGGTGAGTTTTTAAATTCTCCTCAAAACACAACTTGCGATGGAAACGGAAATTATTCTTTTTCTGTTATCTTCAGCGGACAAGATGGAAATAAAAAGATCACTGTAAGTCAAAAAGATCCTGCTGGAAACACCGGTAATGCAACAAGAACTTTTAATTTAGACCAAAATCCTCCTAAAATTGCCATTACAAATCCTGCTGCTGGATCAACCCATAAAGATGGACTGCTCCTCTCTGGAACTTGCGAATCAGGACTCACTGTAACAATTTCCGGACCTGGAGTCTCACAAACATCATCCACTTCATGCTCTTCAAATGCATTTTCTTCAAATATCCTGTTTTCTTCTGGTGATGGACAAAAAATAGTCACCGTCTCTCAAATTGACGTCTCTAATAACTCAGCCTCTGACTCTCGATCATTTAATCGTGACTCCACCCCCCCAATTGTTAAAATTCATGAACCTCCAGTTAATACGGTTGCTAAAAATGGACTTCAAATCAGAGGACAATGTGAATCAGGAATTGATGTTCAAGTTTATGGACATGTCAATCAAGCCTCAACAACATCCTGCTCACAAGGACTCTTTGTTGCTGATATTCTTTTTTCTTCTGGAGACGGAACTAAAACCATCAGTGTTAAACAAACAGATCCCGCTGGAAATTCATCCACGGATCAAAGAAATTTCATTCGTGACACTACTCCACCAACGATTAAAATCACTTCCCCCACTCCTAACACAATTGTTTTTGACTCTTTAACTCTATCTGGAGTTTGTGAATCAAATCTTAAAGTCAAGCTTTCAGGATCAGGTCTAACTTCACCAATAGAAGACAACTGTGTTAATGGAAAATTCAATATCCCTATTACTCTAACTCCTGGTGATGGAAATAAACTCATTATCGCAACACAAACAGACTCCATTGGAAATTCCGGGTCTGACCAACGACAATTTATTCGAGACAACACCCCACCTTTTGTCACTATCGATTCACCCGCTAGCAATTCTATCGTTTATCAAACTGCTCTTATAAGTGGAAAATGTGAAAGCGGACTAAACGTCATTCTCACTGGCGATATCACCCAAAAAATACTTGCAAACTGCAACTCAAACACCTACTCAAAAGAAGTTGTATTCACCTCAGAAATTGGAATAAAACTCATTATTGCAACTCAAATTGACTCTGTTGGAAATGAGAACAATGCTCAACGAAGCTTTCAAAAAACAACACAAAATGGATACTCGAGTTTCATTTCCCAAGGCGAAGGGGGAATGGTCGACATTTTATTTATAGATGATAATTCGGCATCAATGCATGAAGAGCAAAAAAACTTGGGAAGTCGTTTTCCAAGTTTTTCATCAGAATTAACTTCAGTTGATTGGCAAATAGGAATCACAACCACCGATTGTAGTGGCGGAAAATACGGCATTTGTGGTTCACTTCTAACTATGGATGGCACTAATGACTACATTCTAACAGATCAAACAAAAAATTATATTGATGTGTTTAGAAATACAATTCAACGCCCTGAAACTGCAAACCCATTAACTGGATTAAGTTGTATTATAACAAACTCATGTCCCTCTGGAAATGAACAACCTCTGCTTGCGGCTATAAATGCAATGAACAAACGAAACACAGATAATATAGATTTTTTTAGAGATGACGCTGACCTTGCTCTTGTTATCCTCTCTGATGAAAATGAAATGAGCACTGCACCAGAAAATGCAACGACAGCTCAAGCTGTCTACAATCACTTCAAATCAATTTGGCCAAAAAATAAAAAGTTAACATCCTACGGAATAATTATTATTCCTGGAGACACTCAATGCCTAAACATTCAAAATGCTCAACTTGGAGGAAATGGGCAATATGGAACTCGTGCTCAAGAATTAGCTGACATGACAAGCGGACAAACTTTTAGCATTTGTGAACCTGACTACAGCAGCACACTAAAACAAATCGGACAAGATGTGACACGACTAACCTTCACTGTTGAATTAGACCACACTCCAATAAAAGACTCCATTCAAATTGTTTACACCCCTCATTTTGAAACGAACTGGAGCTTAAAAAACAACCGAATAACCTTTGAAAATTTTCCACCTTATGGAACAAAAGTAGAAATTTTTTATGAACATTAACAAACACAAAAGGGCTGTTTAAAACAGCCCTTTGAATCAATAGTAACTATTTTGCAGCAGCCACTATTTAAATTTAAAAAATTTCAGAAATATCTTTTTGAGTTGCAATCCCAAATACTTGATCAATAACCGCACCATCAACCAAAAGACCAATTTTATTTCCTGAATCTTGTGGCGTATCATTATCATTATCATTATCATTATCATTATCATTATCATTATCTGCTACATCATCATTATCACTATCATCATTACTATCATCTGAATTGCAAGTATTTCCATTTGGAGAACAATTCCAAATATTGTTTTGAATAAAGAAGAATTGAATTAAAGGATTTCCTTCAGTGTTGCTCAATGATCCATTTTTAATTTTTACATTCACATTAATTTCTGCATTGTTTTCATCATAAAAAACATTTTCATTCTCTTCTTCCAGTTCGTTTTCTTGTTCCTGATCATCTGCACAACTTATTAATCGGGGAGATGTTTTATGAATTGGAGAAACAAGAGCATTTTGATTCTTTTTAACTTCAAAACCATCTCTTACGCTCACAACAAAACGAAACACAAAACCTGATTTATCATAAACAAATTTTCTATCATTCAAATCAATGGCAACAAAAGCTGTTCGCCAATCCTCTTTTAAATGATTTACTCCATTTAATTCATCATCATAAAAATCAGGATCAGTTTCAAAAACAGTAACCCAATGAGATTCATTTTTTAATCCCGAAGGAGATAAAAAATCCTCATTTGCACCACAAGAATTTAAACTTACTGAACAAACTTGTAATTTTATTCCCTCATAAAAACCTTCTTTAACATCCTCGTCGTCATTTAAAGCAATTGTTAGATGCTTAAATGACAATAAAACTGTATTATAAGAAGATAAATCATAGGCAGGAGAAACAAGATGAAAATAATGCTTACTGTATCCTGGACGCCCATAAAAATAAAGCGCACTATTTCCATC
>CAYMLA010000314.1:0-3666 GCA_964390785.1 uncultured Bdellovibrionales bacterium
AAAAAACAAAGAGGGAACTCATAACAAGAATAAAAACAGGTAAAACAAAAATATACTGTTTACTGAAAAAAGATTTCATTTTATTTCCCCCTAAGTTTGCCTGTAAAATAGATAATTCTATTTTATCACAAGGCTATAAAAAAGAATAGTAATCGCTTTTTGAGTGTCTTAACTTGATACATTCGAAGCCTCTAAGAATAATAAAACCTATTTTTTGAAAAATATAAATTTATACTAGTACAGCTCGGCTTAAGTCCTTCGACATTTTTCTGCATTATGCCAAATTTCAACTTGATTGAGTCCAGATTTCCCCTTTTCTCCTCGTTGACATTCATCGATGCCAAGTTTTCCAGCGATGTAATTAGTGCCTGTTGCGAAATAGCTTCATCACAACTTATCACTCTTCCGCTTTGGGCGGAAATGGCAAAAATTTGGCGGTTTTACAGCAGCCAATACTTATTCACTGAAAAATAGTAACCAATAGTGAGCAAAATGATATACAAATTTCTTCCTAGGGCTACTACTGTGCATCAAATGCAGAATTGGAAGCTCCTGCAATCGGTTCCCCGCCTCCAACTGTTTTTTGGCCTGAAACCCAAGCTGAATTTTCGATGACCCGAAGATGTTTAAAAACTTTTTCAGACTCTATGTTGTTCCATAAACTAACAAAAGCTCCGTCCACATCTTGATCTGCCCTTGTGCCAGCAATCCAAACATTCGTCGAATCAACAACATATGCACCGTAATCTCTTAACGCTATAGCTAATCGTCTTCCTTTTGGGAATAGGACGAATAAGGGGCTAAAAGAGGAAATCAGGAGGTATCGAATTGTCCTCAAACAGTCATTTATTCAGATTTTAATTTGATGAGATCGTTTTTTTAGAGTTTCTTGAGTCTTAATGCCTTGATTTGGAACTTTTTTTGGGGGACACATTGGTTTTTTTAGAAAAATGCACAAAGAAATTCCTTGTCCCTGTCAATATTCAGGAAATTCTTGCTTTGTATCTTCAAATTGAGGATGTAAGTAAGGATCTTGACCTGGAGGAGCCCGAGGCGGGAAAACCCTTGGTGGCATGTTGAGGTGATTCAAAATTTTTCTTATGACCTTTGGATCTTCAATTGAGGATAGGATTTTTACATCCCCACCACAAAGCAAGCAGATTGTAACATCAATATCAAAAACCCTCTTCAAACGACTGGCCTAACTCATGGAGGCGGGTTTAGAAACCTTTAACTTTGTCTTCTCTTCCTTCTCTGTTTTCCCTGGAGTGACCAACTTTCGAAACTTGAAATGGGGTGCAAAAATTCCATGAAACCGGGTTTAGTTAACACGTGGCTTAGGCACAAGGGAGGCTAGTTTGCCAATGAAATCCAAAGGATCAAACACCACATGAGTGGTGCCATTGTCATAAGCTTTTTTTAGTCGATAGACAACTTGACCCTGCTCATTAACTGAGAGTCTCTCTTCACTCAAACTCGGTCGAGAAATATATCGACAAATTCTTTCTCGTTTTTTTCTTTCGTGAGCTCGACAACTCACTCCTGCGTGAAAACTAAATCCTGAGCATTTGGCTAAGAGCTTGCTCTTTCTTTCCTGAATAGGAAGATCCGTTCTTAACGTCATGACTTTTTGCCCTTTATTTTTTCCCAGGGCGATTCGGTAGGTGATCGACGAACTCTGCAGTAGTCCAAGAGCATCGGAGTCACCTAATGAAAGGTGAGACTGATCCAGCTCATGGCAAATTGAATATCAGAGGCCTAAAGTGACCGGATGTCCTGACTTTCAATCTCGTTTTCATACCCCTCATATGAGACGCCCAGAAGAGTTTGCTGCAGCTATCACAGAAATGTATGTCAATAGCGTTTCAACGCGCAAAGTAAAGGACTCTCTAAAAGCTGTTACAGGACAGAAAGTGCACATGAGTAAATCTACAGTTTCCAGAATCACCAAAAAGCTTCGAAATGAATTCACTGAGTGGAAAAATCGAGAGGATTTGAAGACCCTTTACTTGTTTGTTCAGACGGCAACCCTCCTTTGATCAAATCCATTGAGTCAAATTTTCCAGCCAGTTACAGGCAGAGATGTGTGAAACATCGAGAACAAAATATTTTGGATTCTGTTCCTAAGTCGGAGCAAGGCCTCATAAAAGTCGCAATAAAAAATATCTTCTATGGAGCCACTTCGTTACCTCAAGCAAAACAAAGACAAAATTCCGTCGATGATTTGACATTAAGAATTTGGAAGAAACTTCGAGAGGATAAAATTGCAATGATGGATCAACTTATGCTTGACCTTTACATCGTTTGACAATAGTTAACCCAAAACCGTCGAGGAAAAGTTCCCCAATATTTTTCCACCAACTTCGGGACGCCACCGCTTTCATTTAAAGCTGCGTCTAAACATTACTGTCGGCCCCCAATAAAATGTAAAGGGATCATATTTAAACTGATTTGTGCTTCTATTGTTGAGTCGATATGTGTCAGTAAGAGCCTTAAGATATAACGTTTTTTGTAAACGAGAATAAGCTAATTCATATAAGGAAACATTCTCATAGTCTGCTGCTTCAACACTATTTTCACCACCAATAAACCCAACTACAGATTTTGTCATCCAATTTGCATGATAATCAAGAGCTTTTTCAAGACTAACACCATTAGAAGTGTAAGCCCAAAGGTTGGTGCCATTATAATTTTCAATAACATACGCAGCAATAGTCATAGCATTTAAAGCATAAGTAGAATATTGAAAGCTTTTTGTTCCTCTTTTTTCATTAGTAAAAGCTCCTTTTGAATCAAGATAATTGTTAATTGTTGATTTCCAATCTTTTACGACCCAATTAACATATTCCTTTTGATTACAAAGTGAACCAATAATTGCAGTATTTGCCCATTTCCATTGATCGAAATTTTGTCCAGTGTGTTTGTAATATTCAAAACCTGGGGTGCCATGCATATTTCTTTCAACAAACGCATTCATCCATCTACACATCCCATCGCGAACACTTTCATTTTTATCCATCCAATTTTGATGTTTTATATTCAACTCACTATGGTTTTGAAGAAGTTCAATAGCAATAGCAATAGAATTAACATTAAGTTGAGGCTGCATAAACGTAAGAACGTAACGATGATTCATGTAAGTCTCTGAATCAAGAAACCAAATTTTTATATTATTAATAGCCTTTCGAGCATATTTTTCATTCAGAGTAATTGAGTACGCGAGAGAGAGATTAAAAGTATGTCGAGCAAAGTTGGTCATATTGGTGTAATCTGTTCGATCAGGGTTAGGTACGCTAGGGTGATCTGCAATAAAATCATGTGCTCCGCCACATATTTTTTTATCATTTAGCCAGCGCCCACAAGATGAGCCTGCTGCTGTTACAGGTATAATTTTTGCGGACAAAGCAGCATTGGCTTCAATTAGAATTTTATCAAATGTTGCTTTCCAAGGTTGAAGCCCTTGATTTATATTTGATCGAATAACACCTAATTCCTGTGAACTGATGAATATTTTAGAATTAGGGACACTTGTCGGATTAACGCTCGGTTTTGGAGTGGGGGATTGAGCCGGCGAAACGGTTGATTTTGGTGTTGGAGTTTCCTCATTTAAAGGTGTTAGCTCAATGATTTTCCAGTTAGAGGGAGCTTGAGCTGTGCCATTAATCA
>CAYMLA010000315.1:0-3655 GCA_964390785.1 uncultured Bdellovibrionales bacterium
CGGTAAAGTAAGCCGACAGAAGCAAAATTGTACAGAATATTTGTCCAATAGTGATTAAAATCAAGATTAATGTTAAAGTGATATGACCCATCATGGGTGAGGACATCGTCTGTATTTTGTGGTACATCGTACAGAGGAACTGAAATTGATGATTGTATTGAAGTTTGAAAGGGAATTGAAATAAGATTATAATCTGTTTTAACTCCAACTGATGTGAGATTTAAATCTTTTTTTCTGTTAAAAATTCGTGTTGAGCTTGTTGATTGAGATAGATTTGCAAAGCCTCCAATTGCCCAGCTTTCATTTAAGCACCATCTCGATTTTAAATCGAATTGAGTATTGGTGAATTTATTATCATTCATTAATAAATCAAATCCATTTCCAGTGTTGTCATAATTGTGTTGAGTTTCAAATTGTTGTAATTGAATTAAGCTTTCGAGAGCATTTTCTTCATAAAGTGTTGGGATTTGATAATAAGCCACTCCACTTATTGAAACAAAAAGTGGAATGGAAAATAAAATGAGTTTCATAAAGTTAAACGTTATTCATTGTCTTTAGATTCTAGTTTGTCTTTTTTATCTTTTAAATTGTCAATTTTATTATTTAACTTATTTAAATTTCTGTCTTTGTTTAGTAGCTTGAGGGCTTTTCTTGATGCCATTCTACATTCTTTTAAGCCTTCTGCATTTGTTGTCTTTGAAATACAATTTTTTTGTTCTTCTAAAAGTTTGATTCTTTTGTCTAAACTTTCAAGTGTGACTTTTTTTATTTCAGAATAATCTTTTTTTTCAGTTTCAGCCTGAAGGGGAGAGTAAAAGCAAACAATTAAGGATAAAATAACTAAAATTTTCATTTGTGACTCCTCATTAAAATGGGTTGTGTTTAAAATGTTTAACTTATTTTTGGACAGTGACTAATTTTATTGTTATTTATGGATAGAATCAACAATTGAATTTTATATTTTTACTAAGAGCTTCAGGAAGAGACTCTAATCCATTGATTTCGATTGTTTTTTTTCTTCCAAGTTCTCCTTTGAGGAGATTAAAATTTGATTTTGGAATTTTTAACAATTTTGATAAGTAAGAGATGAGTTCTTTATTTGCTTTTCCATCGATGGGTGGCGATTTGATTTTTATTTTTATTCGATCTTCAAATAAACCACAGATTTCATTTTTTGATGCGTTTGGTTGAATATAAACAAAGAGTTTTAACTTATGTTTTTGACATTCAAAATACACGATCAGTTACAGGTTTCATTTTGGGGCGCGTGGGAAGTTGCTTTTGTCTGATCTGGAGTTTGGAAATATTGAGTGCCTTCTTCAATAAGAGACAAATGGGCTTGCGCTAAAGCTTTTATGTTAGCTTCAAATTGCAACCTCATTTTTTTAAGTTCTGCGATTTCTTTAAATAGAGAGTTAAGTTCATTTTTAGAGTTTTGAATGATTAAGTTGGCTTTTTGTTGAGCTTCTCTAATAATAAGATCGGCTTCTTTGTCCGCGTCTTTTTTGATTCGGTCAGCCATTTGAGATGCTGTGGCAATTGTATTTTTTAGCATATCTTCACGTTCGCGGTATTCCATTAAATGCATTTCTTTTTCTCTTAATGAATTAGAAAGATGATTTTTTTTGTGAATGACATCTTCAAATTCATCAGCAATTATTCGTAGAAATTCTTGAACTTCATCAGCACCATAGCCCATTAATTTTTTATTAAATGACTTTTGAGATATGTCGATTGGAGATATTTTCATTGATTTCCTACCTTTATTTAAATTTAAAAAAGTGATGTTGTTTGGTGTTTAATAATTATTGTTTCTTTCTTCAGATTATAGGAAAAGAAAAAAAATGGGAAGTTCCTTACAATATAATTGGAAAAAGTGTCAATTGACTGGACTAATTGCTAGTGATCTGCCAAATTAATTTTTTCATTGTTGTTTCGTCGTCACGCTATTATATATAATTTTTCTTTTGTTTGAACCTTAAAAAATAATTTGGTTAACGATTAGATTTTAGTGTTTAGTCGTTAATCTTGTTATTTTAATAAAGTTGTTTGTTAATCTGAAGTAGAGCCTACGTTATGAAAATTGATTGCCAAGTTCTTGATCTCGTAAAGCAGCCTTTTCAAATGAATAACGAAGTAAGCGTTCAATTTCAAGTTCCCTCATAGAAAGCAAGCCAGATTTAGTAACGCCTCTTTTGCTTGTTTCTTGTTCAATAAGCAATGAAAAGGGATGATTTGATTGTTGAGAAAGAAGTGCAGAACCGACAAAAGTTTCGACTGTCATTTTTCGTGCCGTTTTACTATCAAACCCTCGCGCTTCAATCCATTCTTGCCAATATTGCATAAGTTCAAAAATAAATCCAGGTCCACTTCCACAAGCAACAGTTAAAGCTTCAAACTCTTCTCCTTCAGAGACGGAGACAGGGTATCCAAGGGGAGAAAGTAATTCTTCAATCAATGAATTTAATCCATTGTGATTGTTTTCAACACAATAACCAATCACTCCTTTTTGAATAAGTGTGGGAGTATTGGGCATAACACGAGCGATTGTGCATTGAGGAAGAATTTTTTTTAAACTTTTGATTGCAATTCCTTTGGCAAGACTGATAACAGGTTGATTTTCAGAAAAAATCGATGATAAAGGTTCGATTGCATTAATGATATTTTGAGCTTTGATGGCTAATACAACAAGGTCAGCGCTTTCAATTAAGGATTCACAATTTGCAATATTTATAACACCATATTTTTGATGGATTTTATTCATTTTTACAGGGTTAGTGTCATGGATAAAAATCTTTTCTTTTTCAATATGTTTACTGGTGACTAATGCTTGAATAAAGGCTTGTCCAATCTTTCCTGCTCCAATAAATCCAATTTTAACACTATTTAACATCATGATTTTTTCTTTCTCCTAAAAGTTGTGTTCCTAAACGAATATGGGTTGCCCCTTCTTCGATTGCGGATTTGTAATCAATGCTTGTGCCCATAGAAAGATAAGGAAGAGGGTAGCTATACTTGTTAGAAAGATAATCTCTTAGTTCTCGAATTTTTTTAAAATGGGGTCTATTGATTTCAGAATCATCAACCCAGGGGGGCATTGCCATTAATCCCATAATTTTTACGTTGGGTAAAAGTTTCATTTGAGAAAAAAGTAATTCAGTTGAATCAAGAGTGACCCCTGTCTTGGAATCTTCATGAGCAATATTAACTTGTATAAAGACTTTTTGACTCATTTGTTTGATTTCAGCGATTTTTTGAATTTCATTGGCTAGTTTTATTCCATCTACAGAGTGGATGTAATCAAAAAGATCAATAACAGATTTAACTTTTTTTCTTTGAAGACTGCCTATAAAATGCCAAGTTGGTTTATGTGTTAAAAATGAGTTAATTTTAACTTTTGCTTCTTGCAGATAATTTTCTCCGAAGTGAATCAGTCCAGCATGAAAAGCTTCATTCATTTTTTCAATCGGTTGGTGTTTTGTAACAGCAATAATTGAAACGTCATCTATTTTTCGATGAGCATTTTTGCATGCCTGTAGAACGACTTTATTAATTTGTTCAAGATTTTTGTAAACGCTCAATGTTCCACTCATTAAGTTTAATTATAGTTTCTATTTTTTCCAAAGGAAGACCAACAACATTCGTAAATGAGCCT
>CAYMLA010000316.1:0-3642 GCA_964390785.1 uncultured Bdellovibrionales bacterium
ATTGCGTAATGATAAATTTGCTTAAAAAAACGAGATCTGAGAGTCTTATAGTATATAAAACTGGTGGTTTTTATTTGGCTGACTCTTTTACAAGCGCCTCAATTAGAAACAGATTGTTTGCTCCTTATGCTCGCTCTTCAATCTCGAAACTTATACAACATCTTTTTACTCCAGAAGAATTATTGGTTGTTCAACAGAAATTTGAGCAAGGTGGATATCGTGAAATTTTAAGACTAATCGTAGAAAACAGAAATCATATAAGAAATCAATTCGATTTTCTTAGTCGTTCATTTAATTGTCAGGGTGGATTTGTTTTTATGGATTGGAATTTTAGGCCGTCTGATCTAGAATCTCAAGATAACGCACTTATCGAGCTTGTTTTACGAGCTTCCGCAGAACAACAACAGTTACAAGTCGCTAACGTTGAAATAACCAACCAGTGTCGTGACTTATTCAGATAAACCATGACCTTTAAAAAAGCAGTGTTGAATTTTTAATTCGGCACTGCTTTTTAATTTTGAAAAAACACTGGTACACGTCTCCGTTTGCAGATTCAAGAAGGCCATTGGAAAGAATATTATATCATCGATATCAAGGCTTTAATAAGCACCATTTTGAGTCCTCCCTCAAATTAATAGACTTTACTATTTAGTGCCTGTTGCACATTCATGACGTTTGGTCACTTTATATGACAAATAGCGCTTATGTTTATCAAATAGACACTCCTCTTTTGTTTTTTAAAAAAATTTCATTTTATAAATCAAGTGTTTACAAAATTTAGTGAACTCACTTAGACTAGCATAAAATTTGAAACATAAATTTTTATTGAGAAATTTTATATAGAACAACTTAAATCTTCTTTGGAGGAAAAAAATGAAAAAATTAGTCATTCTTTCTGTATTAAGTCTTAGCTTATCTTCTGTTACAATTTTCGCTGCTAATCCAGCTTTTTTGCAAGCCCCCGCTGTTCAGAGCGCTCTTCCAGCTGGTATTAGTTCAGTGGTAAACGCCTCTCAAGCCTCTGCTGTTGCTCAACAACTTGCGCAGTCAGCCGCCGTTATCCCAGGAATACAAAGCAATCAACCTAACGTTTTTGTAGATCTACTCAAGGTTTCTGAAGTGCAAGAAGGCGCAATACTGTCTATTGCTGTTCTTAAGGGAATCTCAGAGGGAACCATTAGCCCCAAATCTGGTGTCAACTCTGATCTTCTAGAAAAATTGATTTCTGCTCAAATTTCTCTTATGCAATCTCTTAAAGATAAAAAATTGGAATCAAGAGATAATAGGCTTTTTATTTCTGGAACAAGGAATAAAACAGCACTCCTCGGCTCAAGTGTTGTTCTTAAAATTTTAGACGGTTCTCTTTTAGCCTCTATGACTAATTTAACAGAAGGAACCACTGATACAGCAACTATTGAAAACCTCGTTAATTTAGCCAATAAATTTTCTGAAGAAATCAATAAAGGTCGCTCAATCGCAGAGGCCTATCAAACAGCAGCAAAAGCTGTAATGAACGCTGAATTCAACGGTGATGTTGATAAATTTACTACTCAATTAAATGATTGTTTGAAATCTCTTTTGGGAAGTTAAACCGTTCAAATTTCTCAATTTTTCTATAAATAGTGGCGGATTTACGATGGCCACTTAATTTTAAAAACGGGTGTTTCACAAAAGTGAACACCCTTTTTTTATTTGTCTAACAATTTTTGTTTGATTTGCAATTTTTGCTTCCATGACACCTCAACTTCAACTCATTTGATTTCATTGGTATGCAATTTGCTCTCTTCTTAATTAGTGGTTTTTGCTTAATTTTAATAATTTTTTTAAAACGACTTCTTGTGAGGAGAATTAATGCACATAAATGTTTTTAAACATTTTATTATTCTAATGACTTGTTTGAGTGTGTTTGTGTGCCATCAACTTAATGCCCGTTCTTGTCTTCAACTGAGTCCAACCGTTGAGCCTTTAGAAAATGGTGAGTATCATATTAATTATTCAATTTGGGATTGCATCACGCCCTTTCATTTATTATTTGCCAAATGTCAGTTTGGCGATTTAAATACAAAATATTGTAAGAGTGATTATAATTTCACAGATTATATCGAAAGATCTTTATCCGATCGCTCTAACTTTTCTTTTCCACCAAAACATGAAGAAATCGCAAGTCAACGCTTTACTCAACTTGAAAAAGAAGCTTTAGACGCCCTTTCCTCTGTTTTTTTTATTTCAATTGAGGCCCATAAAAGAAAACTTAAAGAACATATACACTGTATCGACCATTATATAGAACACGGATACACTGAAAACAACTTAAGCAATACTTGTAAAGACTTTATAAATGTTGCCGTTCCTGACATTATAGAACACTTTTTAAAAATGAGAAAATTTCTTGCCTTAGCGACCCCCCCTAAAAAACCAAGCGAGAAAAAACACCTATTAAGTCGTGATTTAGAGAGAAACTATTTTAACTATCGCTACAACATGACTCCAAAGCATATTTTTGAAATGTACTACATAAAATTTAACATTCCTGTTTTAGTCAATCGAGATGAAAATTCTTTTCCTGGAGCGGCCTATCTTCCCCCTCTTCAAGCAAGTGAGGAATTTGAAGTTAGAGAATTATATGAAGAAGAAAGAGTTACACTCATTGGCCTTTTCAACAAAATACGAAGAAAATCTGATATTTTAAAAGCATGGAATGAACTTCCTGAGGATCTTTCAAAAGAGGAGCTTGTTTCTATAATTCGAGATATTTATCCTAATGATATCTACTTAGCAGACTCTTTAATAAGCATCCTTTATAACTCGAGTTATTTTTGGCAATCTTATAATAATTCACTTTATAATTTTGTATATCAGGGGCTTTTAAAAAATAGCAAAAAATATAAAGAACTTTATTGGGCTTTGTTAAGCGAGTATCATTTTTTGCCTTTTATTGAAATGCCACTAACAACCGTCCAAATGGAAAACAACAATGACGATTCTTCAATTTCAATCCTTTCTGGTGACACCCCCCTAAGCGATGAATTGAATCAACGAATTATTCATGATGCCAAAGGTTCAGGCTCAACAGTTCTTGATTATGTTCGAGGAACCTATTTGGGGCGACTTTTTGTTCGATTCGTTAATCAAGAAAATTCTCATCAAGACAATAAACACTATTCATTTGAACCCAATGATTATCTTGTGCCAATTAAAAATGCTTTTGAAAAAACAATTCAGATGCAGGCCTTACTACAAAAGCAACATATGTTTAATGACAATAAGCTTTATGATAGACGATATCATCTTTTATCTATGAAGCCCTTAATTGAATATATTATAGATAATCAAATGGATTTTCCTGACCTTAAAGATAAGCCACATCTTTCGAGGACTTTTGATCGTTTACAAAGCCGATACTATAATGATGAAATTGTTTTTGATTTATTTATGTCTACAATGGCCGTTGGCTCAGCCCTTGGCTGTGCAAAATTAGCAGCGGCAACGGGGGGGATGTCGGCTATTGCGTCAAATTCGTTTTGTTTTTTATTTGCAAATCTCCTCTATGATATACATTTTTTCTGGGTTACGGACGAACGATACACAAAAACGGCTTTAGAGTTTTTTTCTACACCCGGTTCTTTTCAGGCCTTACAAGAC
>CAYMLA010000317.1:0-2911 GCA_964390785.1 uncultured Bdellovibrionales bacterium
GTAAGTTTGCACGCTCAGGCAGTGAATATAAAAACCACATAAGGCTGGTCCACAGTCAAACAAAATTGAATGAAAAGGAGAGTAGTTATGACAATTGACGTGATTAGAGATCAACTAAAAAGCCTAAGGCTACCAGTGGCTTCAAGGGAACTAGAAACGGTGTTACAGAAAAGAAAGAAGAGTTTAGACGTTCAGTGGTTGAGTGAACTTTTAGAGATCGAGCTTGATGCCCGAAGGGACAATGCTGTAGAGCGCAGAATAAAACGTGCAGACTTCCCTGAAAGGAGAAGTTTTGAGCAGTTTAACTGGAACTTTAATGAAAAAATACCACGAGAAAAAATTGAGGAACTCGCACAGTTAAAGTTTATTGAAAACAACGAGATTGCATTGTTTTTGGGTCACCCTGGTACGGGAAAAACTCATTGTGCAATAGCAATCGGCATGAAAGCTGCGCAGGCTGGTCACAGTGTCTTTTGCACGAGTGTGAAGCGTCTTGGAACCAAGATCCGCAAAGCAAGAGAGAAGAACACATTGGATGTTCTATTTAAACAAATCCTCACCTCAAAGCTGTGGGTATTGGATGATTGGGGAGTCGTTAGTATGCCTCGAGATGTAAGTGAAGAAGTTTTTGATCTGTTTGATCGACGAAAACACAACTCTGCCATGATCCTCACTAGCAATCGAGATGTTGAGGAATGGCCGCAAGTGTTTAGTGATCCAATTTTAGCAAGTGCCGCCATAGACCGAATGTTTGAAAACTCCCACATCTGTCTCTTTGAAGGTGACAGTCACCGGATGAAAGGAAGAATAATTTTCAGGGAAATTGACAAGGATTAAAAAATAAAATAAACCCTCAAAAATCAGGTGGTCAAAGTATGTGAAACGGACCCGGTCAAACTAAGTGAAACGGAACAGTTTCATCTGCGCTTGGAATCAAAGAATAAGTTGATATTCTTCGACATTTATCTGAATTCAACTAAAATAGTATCATCGTTCAACTTTTTTGTCTGAAAAGCTTGTGTAACACAAAAAATCATCCATCAATAAATTCAATAGATTACCAAGAATATTTCTCAAAAAACTCAAATTTTGATTAAAAAAAATGAACATGCTTGATACTGGTAGAAAAGAACAATTTCTTAATTAATTTTTTTTTCAATTTTTGCCAGTAGATCAATTTGTCATAATTTGAATTATAAACCTGCCAGAAATTGTTAACAAATCTATGAGTTATTGAGAATACTTTTTAAGATATTGAAATTTTGAGTTATTTTTTCTTAACAGTGAAACAAAAATAGGAACGACATTTGCAGTTAGTGTAAATATTAAAGGAGGAATCATGGGTGTAAAGATTGAAAAACTAAAGAATGAAACTTTAAAATCTTGTCATCATATTAAGCAAAGCTCAACAAAATCCTATCTTGTTTTAAAAGATAAAAGTCTATTAACATTTAATTATACGTCCAATTTGAAGAATAAGGCCATTGCGTATTTTAAAAGCTCAGATTGTGAACAAGATTTAGATTTAATTCTTAATTTACTTTATAGTTTTCAACCATCTAAGATGCCAAAATTTGAAGAATTTAAATTCAGAGATCAGCGTGTTTTGAAAAAGGGACAGCTTGTAAAGAATCAATTGAATATATATTTTACAGTTCTCGGAGCAATAGGCTATAAAATTGGCTTGATCATGTCTGGCACTACAGGGGCAACAATTGGTTTTTCTATTGCAGTAGGAGCAGGTATAATCATTGTACTCATAGTTGGCGGAAGTATAGTAATCAATCGATACCAAAGTATTGCCAATTGTCCTCAGCAATATCTTACGTCTTGAGACTATAATTCAGTTTTCAATTTTTTAGATCATTAAATTAGTAATCAACAGTACACGATCAGTAACAGCCACTAAATAAAACTTTAAGAAAAAAAGCCTTTTTGAATTCATTTGTTCAGATCAAAAACCCATCAAAGGTTGAGGTCTAGATTCATCTTCAACTAACCAAAATTTTTATCATTATTCCGATAGATGACTAATGATACTTAGATTTGTTTTTAAGGAGACATAGAGCATGTTAAAACGATATCTTACAAAATCACGCTTTAAGCTGGCAATGGAATGTCCCACAAAGCTTTATTACACCAAAAAACCTGAATATCCTGATGCTAATTTGGAAGATTCTTTTTTAAAAGCCCTTGCTGAAGGAGGATATCAAGTCGGTGAACTTGCTAAATGTTATTTCCCTGATGGACACGACATTAAAACTCTAGACTTCGATCAGGCACTCGAAGAAACCAAGCAACTTTTAAATCAAGATCATGTCATTTTATTTGAACCAGCCATCAGATACAAAAACTTGTTTATTCGTATAGACATCCTAATAAAAAACAAAAATAGCTTTAAACTCATCGAAGTCAAAGCAAAATCCTTTAATAAAAACACAGAAGATCCTTTTGAAAACAAGGACGGAACCATTAGTTCAACTTGGCGTCCCTATCTTTACGACGTTGCATTTCAAAAGCATGTTTTACAAAAAGCTTTTCCTGATATGAATGTTACAGCTTCATTGATGATGGCTGACAAAACAGCAAAATGTCAAACCGATGGTTTAAATCAAAAGTTTTTTATTGGTAAAAACGCCTCTAATCGAACAGAAGTAATAATCTCAAACACCTTAACAAAACAAGATTTAGAACACAAACTCCTCATCGAAGTTGAAGTTGATGACCTGATTAAAAAAATTTATGAGGACAAAGAAGTCAAAAATCAAAAAGAAAAACCTTTTTTTGAACTCATTAACAACTTTTCCAATGCGTATGAAGCAGATCAAAAGATTGCTCCCAAAATAGGAGCAAAGTGCGCTCACTGTGAATTTCATTGCACTCCAGAACAGGAAGCCTCTGGAAAAAAATC
>CAYMLA010000317.1:2921-3641 GCA_964390785.1 uncultured Bdellovibrionales bacterium
CAGGATACAAAGAATGCTGGCAAGAAGCCTTAAACTGGTCTGAAGCAGATTTTAGCAAACCGAATGTTCTAGAAATTTGGAATTATCGAAATAAAGATCGCCTTATTGAAGATGGAAAGATTCATCTTTCTTTAGTCAATGAAGCGGATATAAATCCTAAACCAAACCCTAAACTAGCCACTGGATTAAGTGCATCACAAAGACAGTATTTACAAGTTCAAATGGCTCAATCCGGTGAAACCAAACCCTACTTTGATTATGAAGGCTTAAGCTCAGAAATGATGTCATGGAAGTATCCACTTCACTTTATTGATTTTGAAACCACTATGGTGGCCATTCCTTTTACTCAAGGAAGAAAACCCTATGAAGGCATTGCTTTTCAGTTTTCTCATCACATTGTTGAATCCAACGGAACCATTCGACATGCAGGACAATATTTAAATGTCGAACAAGGAGAGTTTCCAAATTACGATTTTGTTCGTGAGCTTAAAAAACAACTTGAAAACGATGATGGCACAATTTTTCGCTATGCTCCTCATGAAAACACGTTTTTAAACTTCATCTACACTCAGTTAAAAGAAGACTTAAGCAACATCGCCGATCGTGATGAATTATGTGCTTTCATAAAGAGCATTACCAAATCAACCAAGTCTAGCTCTGAAAAATGGGAAGGCTCACGCTGTATGATTGATCAATGGGATTTGGTAAAAAAGTATTACT
>CAYMLA010000318.1:0-3626 GCA_964390785.1 uncultured Bdellovibrionales bacterium
ACCTCAATGGTATTGATGATTCTTAGAACTCTTTTTCATGTAAATGTATATTTCAAATTAACAACTGTTCTTATTTCGCAACAGCCACTCAGGCGAGTTGCAAAACAGCCACCTTGCAACAGCCACTCAAGCCACTCAATTGAATAAACTGACATCCGTTTTTATCATACAAAAATCTAGAAATTTTTCTCAAATCAAAATTATCCAGTCTCCTCAATTAAATCCATTTAAACTAACCTCAATAATGATATCATAATAGACGTTATAAATGATGGCTGCTGCAAAATTGCCACTAAATACTCATTTGATTAAACAGCTCTCAATTTCAAAAATTGGGCTTCTAACACCTAAGAGGAATCAATTGAGTTTAAAACGAGCCGTCTAACGGAGGTCACGTTATGTATACACTCACCAAAAGTCTAGATTCTTTAGTTAAAAATGTTCTCAATGAAAGTCAAATTTTAAAAGTAAAAAATAAAATCAATGATTATATTGAGCTCTACAATCAAATCAAACACAAATCCCCTGAATTGATTGCTGAACTTTTTCAACAACTCTTATCTGCCAATATTGTTAAAAACCAAATTCTTCAAAAACAAATTTCAGACTCCATCCGCTGTGGAAAGTCTTGTGACTTTTGCTGCAAACAAACTGTTCGCATAACTCTTGATGAAGCCTTTTCAATTTTAAGATATTGCACCGATCAAAACATCGAAATTAATTGGGATTATTTGATTGAACAACGATTTACAGAGCATAATGATCATTTATCAATGAAATCAAAAAATTGCAGTTTTCTCACGCAAAATGGCGATTGCAAAATTTATGATGCGCGTCCTATGAGCTGTCGAAAACTATTTTCACTGGATGACCCCATCAAATGTAAAAACCCTAAGGCATCAAATCCAAAAATGTTTTTAATCCCCGATGCGGAAATTATAGCAAGTGCTTGCTTTTCTGCTTGTGAAAATGGTTCACTTGCTGAAATGCTCGTAAAAGCACAACTTCTTATTGAAAATAGAACCAAAACTGATACCATTAATAAGAGTGAGACTAAATCTATTTGAAAAACACGATCATCATTTTTTATTTTCCTTTTTGCTCTTAATGGGGCTTGGATTAATTCAAGTTTATAGTGCTAGTTATATTTATGCCATTGAACACTATGGAACAGGATTGTATTTTTTCAAGAAACAACTCGTTTTTTCACTCCTCGGACTACTCACATTTACATTTTTTGCTCATATCAATCTTAACATTATAAAAAAATCAACTTGGTTTGTTTGGATTGGCGTCACTCTTCTTATCTCATTCACTTTTATCCCAGAAATCGGACTCACCGTTGGAGGAGCTAGTCGATGGATCAATCTACCATTTGGTTTACGATTTGAACCATCAGAGCTTTTAAAAATTGCTGTTAGTCTCATTTTTGCTCATCTTTTATTTGTCAGCACTTATAATAAATCCCTTTTAAAGGCCGTTTTTATTGGAATTTCTTTTTGTACTCCATTTATTCTTCTTCTCTTTCAACCTGATTTTGGCACATTTGCCATCTTATTATTTGTTGTTGGAATTCTCCTTTTTGCTTTTGGATTAAAATGGCGTTATATCCTTACTGGAGTTCTTGCCCTTATTCCTTTGTTTTACTTTCTTATTTTTTCATTGCCTTATCGTAAGGCTCGTATTCTTGGCTTTTTAGACCCTTGGGCTGATCCCAATCAAAAAGGTTTTCAGGTTATTCAAAGCCTTCTCAGTTTTTATTCTGGAGGAATTAAGGGCGTCGGACTGGGAAATTCTCAAGGAAAACTTTTTTTTCTTCCTGAAGCCCATACCGACTTTACTCTATCTATAATGGGAGAAGAGTTAGGGTTTATTGGCATTTTTTTTCTTCTTATTCTCTTTGGTTATATTATTTTCTTAGGTTTTAAAACAGCCTTTAATTGTAAAGACTCTTATTTTAAAGCCCTTGCTCTTGGACTCACTTTAACTTTTGGAATTTCTGTTTTTGTTAATTTTGGTGTCGCTCTTGGAATACTGCCCACCAAAGGGCTCGTCTTACCTTTTTTAAGTTATGGAGGAAGCTCATTAATCTGTAACTGTATTTTAATGGGAATTCTTCTAAACATCAATCGACACACGAAACTCAATTATAAAAAGGCTTAAAAAAAATGAAAACTGTAATTATTACCGGAGGAGGAACGGGAGGGCATATTTATCCTGGCATTTCTATCGCAAACGCCATTAAAAAAAAACAACCCGAAACTCAGATTGTTTTTGTCGGAGCTAAAGGCGGTCTCGAAGAAGATGTCATTGCCAAAGAATCCTTTAAACTACACCTCTTAAGAATTGGCAAATTAAATAACGTGTCTAAACAAACAAAACTCCTCACTTTATTCTTTATCCCAATTGCTTTTTTTCAATCGCTTTTCCTTTTATTTAAATACCGCCCCACTATCACTATCGGAGTAGGAGGCTACGCTTCAGGCCCAATGGTCATTTGTGCTTATTTATTGGGATTTAAAACAGCCATCTGGGAAGCCAATGCTATCCCAGGAATGACGAATCGAATTTTATATTCCTTTTCTCATTATCTATTTATTACTTTTAAAGACTCTCAACACTACTTCAAAAAAAAATCTCACCTGGTTGGTTTACCCATTCGTGATAGCATCACCCACTCCTCATCCCCTCCTCCACAAGCTCCTCCTTTTCATATTCTTGTCTTTGGAGGAAGCCAAGGAGCACGAGGAATCAACAAAGTTGTTTGCCAACTTCTTTGCGATAATGAAAATCAGTTAAAACAAACCAAATGGATTCATCAAACAGGTAAACTTGACTACAACTGGGTCAAGAAAGCCTATGGAAGCCACCCTTTGGTTGAATGCAAAGAATATCTATTTGACATTGATAAATACTATCAATGGGCTCATCTCGTTATATGCCGTTCTGGAGCCAGCACCATCAATGAACTTGCTGCTTGCAAAAAAGCTTCTATCCTTATTCCCTTTCCTTTTGCCAGTGACAATCATCAGAAAAAAAACGCCGAAGCCTTGCTTAAAAAAAATGCAACTCTTTTGCTTTTACAAGAAGATCTCACCGCTCCTGTTTTACTTGAACAAATTCAAAATCTAATCAATAATCCAGAGCAAATTAAAACTCTGGAATCAAATATTTCAAGTTTTTATGTGCCTGATGCTGCCCAAACCATTGCAAAAATACTCTTGGACGGCACAAATTAAAAGCTATCACAAAATGATAGTAACTTGTGACTGTTGCAAAACAGCCACTAACTAGTCGTTTGTTGAATTAATTTTTTCAAGGCGCGAGGAGGAAGCTGTATATATAATACCGCGACGACGAAGCAACGATGAAAAAACTAATTCAACAAACGACTAGTACAAACGAAGCGAAATAGGGGCCGCATTATGAGCATAAAAAACTCAACATTTCACTTTATAGGCATTGGCGGGATCGGCATGTGTGGGCTTGCTGAATTATTGCATCATCTTGGAGCAAAAGTCACAGGCAGTGATTTAAACCCAAACAAATACACTGAACGATTAGAAACTTTAGGAATAAAAGTCTATCCTTATCATGATTCAAACAACTTACAAACAGCTAATGTG
>CAYMLA010000319.1:0-3617 GCA_964390785.1 uncultured Bdellovibrionales bacterium
AAGTACGTCGCAGTGAGATTTGAGCGAAGCCAACGAAAAAGTTGGCTGTTTTGCGGCAGCCACTATTTATTCAAAATCTTTGATGCTAGTTCCAACTCTTCAATAATACTTTCTGGCTCCTCCAATCCAATAGAAAGTCGAATCCCTGCACCACTAATTCCAAATTTCTTTTGCTCCTCCAAAGGAATCGGAGAATGAGTCATCGCACCTGGAGCAACAATCAAAGTTCTCGGTTGTCCTAAACTAACAGCTAACGTGATTCGATTCCCATTCTGAGCAATCCAATTTGTAAATTTTATTGCTTTCTCGTTAGCATCTTCAAGCGTTTTTCCTTTAGTTTCAAAATAAATAAGAATCCCCCCATAAAACACACCATCAATGCATTTCATTTGCTTACGAGCAAGAGCATGCTGAGGATGCGACTCTAAACCAGGATAAGAAATAAAACTCACCCAAGATTGTCCTTCTAGCCACTGAGCAATTTTTAATGCTGAATCACATTGTCGTCGAGAACGAAGAGGCAAAGTTGGCAACCCATGAACCAAAATTTCCCATGCACTTTTGGGAGATAAAACACCTCCAAAATCTTTCCGATAAAGCAATAATGGATTATAATAAACCGGATTCTTACCAATAACAGCTCCCCCCATAACCGTTCCAAATCCACACATATTTTTGGTCAAGCTATACACAACTAAATCAGCACCAAACTCAAGAGGACGCTGTATAAACGAAGTTGCAAATGTATTATCCACAACCAATAACACCTGATTATCACTTTCTCTATTTTTATTAATTTCTTTCAAAACTTCAGACAAAGCCTGAATATCTATGACTTCTAAAGTTGGATTACTTGGAGTTTCTAGATACAAAATTCTGGTTTGGTCATCAATCTTAGTTTTTATATGATCAATATTTTTAAAATCAAACAAATCATAATCAAGTCCAAAACAATGAAACCAATTGGTAATTAAACTATAAGTGCAACCATACATTGTCCTATGAGCCATAAGCTTTTGACCTTGCTTCATCAACCCCATAAACGCAGCACTTATCGCTGCCATTCCGCATGAAAATGTTAAACTGTATTGTCCTCCTTCTACAAGAGATAAATTTTGCTCTAACATACCCGTGCTTGGTTCATCCAATCGATCATAAATATAAATGGGTTCTTGATGAATTTGAGTATAATCTTGTCCAAATTCGCTAAATCCTTTTCCTCCTCGCTCAACATTATCAAGACGAAAAGTGCATGATGCCGTAACAGGTGGAACAACATGATGAGTAAACTCCCATTTTTTTGTCCATGGTCTGCCATAAATAAATAATTCATCACCTTTTTTCTTTTCCATTTTTTGTCCCCTTAATATAAAAATTAAATCCGCACGCCTCAAATTTGACTATTTTGCAACAGCCACTAATTTGTTCCCTTGTTCTGAAATTTTTCATAATATAAATCTATACAATCCATAATTCTTCTATAATCAAATGGTTTTTCAATAATTCTATCAACCCTGTGAATTTTTTGATTGCCTTCAAATTCAACAAAACCTGAGATTAAAAAACAAACCGTCTCTGGAGACTGGTCTTTAATCACTTCAATCAAATCCAACCCGGTTCCATTTGGCATTTTAAAATCAGTGACCACTAAAAAGGGGTCAACTTGATGAAAGACCTGCAAGGCATGACTCACTGAGTAAGCCCCAAAACAAGAATAACCTGACAAATCAGCCACCTGAATAAAAAGTGAAACAAAATCGATCTCATCATCAACAATTAAAATTTTTCCCTTTGGTCGAGTAGACATATTCTCTTTTTTACATATTAAAATTTTTCTATCAATTCTTTTGTCAAAACAAAAAAATAAATTGCATGGCAGCACAAACTCAAACCTCTAGATCAAACTCTAGTTTTTCTAATTTCATAACAAATTCATGACGTTATTCCGATAAGAAATTGGAATATTTTAATATATGGATAAAAGTAAAAAAAAATTATCTCAGCTTAATATTTTTCAATGGATAATAATGTTAATCCTTGCATTGTCTTTTTTGCTCTTTTCCCCTTTCATCTATGCCCAAAAAAATACACGAACAATAGAAATTGACTTAGATGAAGTAGCCAATGCTGCTTATTATGAAATAAAAATAGAAAATCTTTCAACCAAAGACAAAGCAAAAATCCACAGAACACGCTCTCTTCAGTCAAAAATAAAACTTGTTCCAGGACGCTACCAAATTCAAACTCGATCTAAAGATCGAAGGGGGGTTCCTGGAAAATGGAGTGACCCTACTGCTCTTGATGTCGCTCCTGAAACCACAAAATTGATCCATCCTAAAAACAAAAAAATAATTTATGCAGAAAGTGCTGAAAAACAAATTGTAAATTTTAAATGGCCTCTCCTCGCGCGTCCTCGTGGAGCCGGAAAGGGCGCGAGGGAAACGGGACTCCAGAAAAATACATCATAGACCTTATTGGAAAAAACAAATTTTCAATTTCTAAAACCACATCAAAAGATAATATTGATTTAGAAATTCCTGTCGCCAATAACTATAAATGGTCTGTTACACCTGTAGGTAAAGAAGAGCTTAAAGGCAACAGAAGTTCTCCACATCAATTTTCGCTTGTCGGAAAACAATTGAACGCGCCTGAAATTTATGATCCTGACTCATCATCACAAGTCTTTGATTGGGAAAGCGTACCGCATGCTCAAACGTATAACTCAAAATTATATTTTCGAAAAAACAAGACTCTGCAATGGAAACTTCATTCAAAAACTTTAAACTCAACAAAACGATCTCATGTTCTAAAAAATAAACATCAAGGTGAATATCTTCTTAGAGTACAAGCAAAGGCTCGCCTTCGAAAACCTTCAAAATATGCCTCTAAATTATTTGCTGTTGACATCAATAGAAATTTAGCAAGCCTTAGCGAAACTCGTGGACGCGTTCAGCCACAAAATATTTTTAAACCCCATAAATTGTACTTCATTGCTATCTATCAAATCTCTTCTGTTGATTATCAAACATACAGCATCGATTACAATTCAGTAAATCAATTTTCTGGTGTCCTCACGGGAACAGGAAGACTCGGATTAGGATATCTCGCGCCTTCTTCCCCTTTTGGCTTTGAATTTATCATCGACAGTGGCGGAATTATTATCGAAGGAAAAAACCATCTCTTCAATTCATTTGAACTCAATTCCATTTATCAGAAAAACTATTTTTCAATGACTCAATTTCAAGCCAAAATTGGGTTTTCACAAAAAGAAAGTGTCATTTTAGCTAAAAAAACAAGCACTAGCAGTCAATCTTTTGTTGATACAGGAGTGCACTCAGGATTAACCGCTGGCTTTCATTACCATGTTCAGTTCTCCGATAAACTCGGCTCACGACTGACAACCGACTGTTATGCTCCTTTCGTTGACCATTCTTCGCCTTATTCAGGCAAACTCAAGCCAAGCTTAAGCTATGAAGTTGGTCTTCTTGGAAGTTACCGCATTGATAAAAATAAAACTGGTTACTTAGGTTACGTTTACAAAAATGAAAAATTAAATTATGAAGCCGACCCAAACAGCCCTTTTATCTCTCATTCAGGCGAAAACACAACAGAAAAAA
>CAYMLA010000320.1:0-3617 GCA_964390785.1 uncultured Bdellovibrionales bacterium
TGGAATTCAGATCTTGATGAAGTGACTTTGTTGAAGGAGTTTTTTTCGTTAACATTTAGATATTTTACAGAAGTTTTTGCCCTGAGTAACGAGATGAAATAAAGCACATATAACGCAACGCAACACGGCGCCGCATTCTATATGCCCTTGACGTGATATTTTTTTAGGATTACCAAGGGTTTATGAGAAAACTCACAACTGTAATTTTAGCTGCTGGTCGTGGCACACGAATGAATTCACCTTTACCAAAGGTGGTGCATCCTGTTGCTGGCATTCCAATGATTATTCGAGTTATTGATTCTGCAAAAAAAGCAGGCTCAGATGAAGTGCGTGTTGTGACTGGTTATGGTGAGGAGTTGGTTCGTCAAATTGTTGAACCGTTTGGTGGAATTTGTTTTAGGCAAGAAGAACAATTGGGAACAGCTGACGCCGTTAGAAGTGCACAAGTTGAAAATCTTGAGGGAGACGTACTTATTTTAGTCGGAGATGACCCACTCATCACTTCTGAGGATGTTAAAGCCTTTGTAAAAGAATTTCGTGAAGAAAATGCTGATTTGGCTGTTGTCACCTGTGATCTTAAGAGTCCCTCTCATTATGGGCGCATTGTTCGTCACAAAGGACAATTGCATTCTATTGTTGAAGCTAAAGACGCCTCTCACGACACTCTTAAACTTAGAGAAGTTAACACAGGCATTTATGTGGCAAAAGCAAAAGTTTTAAATGATTCTTTAAAAAGGATTTCTAATCAAAATGCACAAGGTGAATTTTATTTGACTGATATTATTTCGGAAGGAATTGGCTTAAACCATAAAGTAATAGCAATTAAATCTAAACCTCGTTCTCCTTTGGGGATTAATTCACAAATTGATTTAGTTAAGGCAACAAAACAGATTTTTCGTAGAAAATGTAAGTCTTTATTGGATGAAGGGGTTATCATCATTGATCCTCTTCACGTTTACATTGAAGATAGCGTTACAGTTGCTCCTGCTTCAATTGTTTATCCAGGAGTTTATTTGCGAGGCCAGACGTCGATTGGTTCTTTGAGTGTTATTGAACCCAATTGTTATATTAGTCATTCTGCTATTGGAGACAGTTGTCAAATTAGAGCAGGATCTTATCTTGAAGAAGCCCGTGTTGAATCGCATGTCGTTGTTGGCCCTTATGCCCGTTTAAGACCTAAAACAATTGTACGAGAAAAAGCTCAAGTGGGTAATTTTGTTGAAATGAAAGCCGTTGATTTTGGAAAGGGTTCAAAGGCTAATCACCTCACTTATCTGGGTAATGCTGTTATCGGTGAAGGCGTTAATATTGGTTGTGGAACAATAACATGCAATTATGCGGTTGATCGAAAAAAATATGAAACAAAAATTGGAAATCATGTCTTTGTAGGGAGTGATTCTCAATTTGTTGCTCCTGTTCAGATCGGAGATCATGCCATAATTGCATCAGGTTCAACAATCACAAAAGATGTTCCAGAAAATGCTTTAGGTGTTGCTAGAGGAAAACAGATAAACATTGAAGGTTATTTAAAAAAGATGAACAAAGAAACTAAATAGTGCTGCAAAACTAGCCTAAAACGATAAATTGCAGACGAAACGAAGTGGAGTTTGTGTTATGTGTGGAATAGTTGGTTATGTTGGAAAAAGAAAACCACAGGACGTTCTTCTCGCTGGACTTAAACGATTAGAGTACCGAGGTTATGATAGTGCAGGAGTTTCAATTTTTCATGAAGGAAAAATCAAAAGGATTCGTGCCAACGGAAAATTAAGTGAGTTACAAAAAAAATTAGAAAACGAATCTTTTGATGGTCATCTTGGCATTGGACATACTCGTTGGGCAACCCATGGGATTCCATGTGAAAAAAATGCTCATCCTCATAAGGCGGGTTCGGTTACTATTGTTCACAATGGTATCATTGAAAATTATGAAGAGCTTAAAAATGAATTGAAGCTAAAAAAGGCTTGTTTCGAATCTGATACGGACTCAGAACTTCTTGCTCATTTAATTTTTGAACAATTAAAGGAGACCAATGATTTATGTAAAGCGGTAAGAAATATGATACCGATGATTCGTGGTGCATATGCCGTATTGGTTTTTCATGAAGACGAGCCTGACCATATTGTGGCTTTTAAAAATGGTCCACCTTTAATTATTGGAGTTGGTGTTGATGAAACATTTATTGCGAGTGATGTTCAGGCTCTTCTTCCTTATACGAATAAAGTTATTTACTTAGATGATGATGAAATGGCCTCTGTTTCAAGCCAAACAAATCTTGTGTATTCTGCTCGCGGGTTTGTCATTGAGAAAAATGTCAATGAGCTACAGTGGTCAGCAGATCTCATTGAAAAGCAAGGTTATCAACATTTTATGTTGAAAGAGATTTACGAACAACCCAGAGCTGTTGCTACCGCAATTGATTCACATATAAACTTAGACACTCATCGAGTTGAGTTAAGTGGAATAAATTTTTCCAGTGAAAAATGGTCATTTGATTATGATCTTAGTGATCATCAAAAAAACCTCCAGGTTTTTAAAACAATTGATCGCGTTTTTATTATTGCCTGTGGAACAAGTTATTATGCTGCAATGTATGGTGAATATTTAATTGAAAACTTAGCTCAGTTACCCGTTGAGGTTGATTTTGCTTCAGAGTTTAGATATCGAAAACCAGTAATACCGTCTAATTCATTGGTTATTTTTATTTCACAAAGTGGAGAAACAGCAGATACAATTGCTGCGCTTCGAAAAGTTAAAGAGAAAAATGCCATTTGTTTATCTATTTGCAATGTGAAAGCGTCTACTCTTGATCGTGAAACGCATGGCAATCTCTATATGAATTCAGGTCCCGAAATTGGTGTTGCAAGCACTAAAGCTCTTATGAGCACATTAGCACTATTAAACTTAATTGCATTAGAGATGGCAGTCGCTAGAAATCAAATTTCTGTAGAACAAGAAAAAAAATCCATACAAGCTCTTTTGTCCGTTCCTAGTCAAATTGAAAAGCTATTGGCTTTTGATAAGTACTTTAATGAAGCTGCAGAAATTTTAAAAAATTATCGTGGATTTTTATATCTCGGAAGAGGAATTAATTTTCCCATTGTTTTAGAAGGAGCATTAAAACTTAAGGAATTAGCTTATATGCATGCTGAAGGTTATGCTGCAGGAGAAATGAAGCACGGGCCATTGGCTCTTATCGATGATCGCATGATAATTGTTGTGGTTGCTCCAAGCGATAAACTTTTTGATAAAACATTAAGTAATTTGGAAGAAGCAAAGGCTCGTGGTGGAGTCATTTTATCGATTGGAACTGGTGAAAATGAAAAATTAAAGGCTTTGAGTCAGTATTATTTGTCCATTCCTGAAGCCGATTGGACGCTTAACCCTCTTTTGGCTCTTGTTCCTCTTCAATTGCTCGCTTATCATTTGGCCGATTCTCTTGGACATGATGTAGATCAACCAAGAAATTTAGCAAAATCTGTTACTGTTGAATAGAGTTACTGTTGAATAGATTTTGTTTTAATTTAAAACAATCCCCAGTTATCTCTCAAACTCTTTACATATATAAACATTATGGTTGTCATTAGTACCAGGGATTTTACAATAATATCGTTTTCCCA
>CAYMLA010000321.1:0-3610 GCA_964390785.1 uncultured Bdellovibrionales bacterium
ATTACTTTTACCAAAAAACCCTTTAAACATACTCAAATAATTTGATGGTTAACAATAGACACGTCAGGATCGCAGTGGAATATCCCGGCGATAGCAAATTTACTGTAAATTTATACATAGCAATTCTATACAAATAAACTGCACCCATCACTTAGTAAGGCATGCCTTTAAGTCTAAGTGCGATGGATCAACTTCAGTTTGCCTGAGCCTAAATGACGAACTGCGGTTTTGGTGACAGTAGGTTTTTGAACAAGTTTTTTCAACTATTTTAATAGAAAATTCGATTTGTAGTTACGCGCTAAGCTACTGAATTTATTATTGGATGAATGTTACTTTGGCCTTTTTTGCACCCAAGACACTTCATGTCATGTCCTGAGAACAACATAGCAACTACTCCCGGGGGTTAAGGCTAACATTTTCACCTTCTAGGAGGGATGGATGCTAAACGGCCACCTTTTTCGTTGGCGTCGCTGAAAGCTCACTGCGATGTGCTAAACATACGCCTCATTCGCTTTCATCTAGCCGCCTCAAATCTGTCCATTTATCATCCATCCCTCAGTGAGAGTGTAATGCAAAAACGAGCCATTAGAAACGAGCGATTAATTAACGCAATCTGCAGTGTATTTTATTTGTCCATCTAAAACCACTTCTACTCGATCAGAAAAACCTTGTGCCGTCATTTCTTCACCGATGGTGACCGGCTCACCAGGAAGAACTTTTCCTAAAAAGCTAGAAAACCAAGTTTCATTATTTATTGTGACCTGGTGTAATCGCCTTGTTAAAACGATGCCCTTATATAATTCTGATATTTCCACAATCATTTTATTATCTGTAGAAATGCAGGTCTTTTTTGTTAGTTCAATACCTAGAAAACCTTTTCCTTGGTGGGGGAAAGCACTTCTAGCACCCTGGGTTGCAGATCCAAATGTAATCTCAGGGGTGCATTCTGCATCTATAACTTCATTAGTAATTGGATCTACGATTTGTGGGCAATCTAAGGTATCTCCAGTTGAGCAATTTCTAGTGAGAAATCCCTTTTTTCCTTGATAACTAAAGTGAGCGCTGACGATGCCTTCTGCTCTAATTCCACGCATAAACATTCCTGCATCTGGATCAAAAAACGTTTCAGAATCATTCACTGTTACCCAGGCCCCCATGAATTGTACAGCCTCTCCATCAATGATCTGTGTACTTGAATCACTTAAATTGGTTTTTACTGAGTATTTGGAGATATCGGCGTCTTTGGGCTTGCAGGTTAGGACGTAATTAGTTTCCATTCCAGCTTGTGCGGTTGCTGTAAAAGCTAGTAAAAGCAGTATGTTAATTAATTTAGTTTTCATTTTTTCCTCCTTGTGGGGTGGGTTAAGTTAACGATTTATGCTAAGTATCATTATGAAATATTATGCGCAAGCTTTTTTTAATTTTTTGAAATTTTTTTTCAAATATATTAAAATTAAGTATGAAGAATGAGTCATTTAAAGCACTTAATGATAATGTAAAACTTTCAAGCTGGGTATCACATCCGATGCGAAGGCAAATTCTCAAAGCTGCCTGCCTTGAGCTTTTAGATATGGGTACTGGCAATGCTATAAATCTTAACCAATTAGCTAAACGTGCTGGAATGTCAGTTCAGAGATTAAGGTATCACTACAAGGGTTTTCACGAATTATTGCCAGATATTATGATGAATATTTTTACATCGGGTAGAGAGGTCACCATGCGGACAATTGCTGAAAATCCTCCTACAGAACCAACTGAGGTAATCCATAGAATGGTTCAGGGCATGTTTTTTTGGGCAAACGAATATTATCATTTAGCTCGTATTTCATCAATATTTAGTGCCATTACCGATATGAATTCGGCAATAGGCAAAATGTATGCACAGCAGTTTCAGGTTGGTTTTGAGCGTCTGTCATCGGCTTTGAATAAAGCCTTTCCACATTTAAGTCAGGATGATTTATACCAGCTTGCGCGACTAGTTCACTTATATATGGTTGGTGCGCTAGAAGACTATCATCGAAAAGGAACTAACGTTGATGTAGATAAACAAATTGAAGATACTTGGAGTAATTTGCAGTTATTGCTGACTAAGTTTTAATTTGATATAGATTGTTTCCTTTGTTGACGGCGCTTTAACAAAGATTGCTTAAAGTCTTGGGCTTCTATATATAAAAGATGTTCTTCCGAACCATCCGGTAGGTCGAATGTTTCCAGTGTCTTAAATCCATAATTTCTTTTAAAAAATCTTTGATGAAAAGGCGTTACTACATGAACCAAAAATACGGCATTGGGAAAAACCTTAAGGTAATACCCCAACAGAAACTCTTCGAATATAGCCATAACAAGCTTATTTTGTTGGGGAGTAGTATCAAAAGTAATCAGTTTGCCAATTTCAAAAAAACGAGTAGTTGGTTCAGTTGTTTCGCGGATATTTCTAAATAGTCGATATAGGGTATTATCAATTCTATATCCGCGTTGTTCTAAAAGTTTTTCAAAGGGAAGATCGCGGTTAGATTTATCTTGTATATCTGCATGATGTAACTCAATTTTGGAACCACTGTAGACTCTTACTTGAGCAATAGTTCGTTCATCAGATTGGCCTTTTAAGATGATTTCTCCGATTTCATCTCGAGAAGAGTCTAGTTTACCTTCGGCCTCACTAGCTTTGTCAATTAGGTCATTGGGAAAATGTTCGCGATAGCGTTGAAACAAATAATCATAAAACCCCAAGCTAATTCCGAATTTCATAAAACCTGAAGATAGATTAACAGATGGGCCGTCAGCTAGTGGGGCAATAAAAACATTTAAAATAGGATCTGACATCGAAACTTCGCTTGGATTTTCTGGTTTAACCTTTGCTCTACTAGTTAGTTGCCAGAATAAGGTGGCTACTTTGTTTTCGATTTTTTTATCCGGTAATAGGCTGAGCTCTTTGAGATAAGAATAAACATTTGGACCGATTTCCTTAGTGAAGCGAGGATTTTCAGGGCGAATTGTATTAGAAAACAAATTTTGGCACTTATTACCTACAATTTGCGCCGACAAATGGCTTTTACTGCTAAGCAAAGCGAAAACAACAAACAGAATAAGAAATAAGTACTTCATACCTGAGGTTTTAGCAAAAAATATACCTGTCTATCTCCAATTAATAGTCAAGCCGCCTGTGGAGTAAAAAATAAACCTCGACAGTGGTTTCTCCATTTATAAGATTTAAATTCGATATGCTCAGCCTTTCGATCATCTATTTTTCTATTAGGAGTATTCCCTAAACTTAAGCGAACTCTATGCTCATTATAATATTTTGCAAACTCATTCAGCTTTGCTTGTAAGTCAGTTTCGCTCCAAAATAGAACCTGATCAAGATACTCTCTACGAACAGTGCCAATTAGTCTTTCGACAAATGGGTGCGAAATCGGAGTATACGGAATAGATCTAATTTCCTCGATATCCTCAATCCTCAAATTCGCTGACCATCGTTCATACTTAAATAAAGGATCATTGTCCCGGCTTAGATATTTTGGCTTTCGCCACTCAAAATGCATCATCAATTGATTAAACATTCGACAAACTCTTGGGCCATTTAAACTATCACCACAATAGACATTAAATC
>CAYMLA010000322.1:0-3609 GCA_964390785.1 uncultured Bdellovibrionales bacterium
ACGAAGAGATAAGTAAAACTAATGGTGCAGATCCGTTGAAGCTATTTCGCAACAGCCACTAAATATAAGACGCTAGACATTCATCAAGTCTAGCATTAGTATTCTTTAGTGGTTATTTTTCATCCCCCATGGAGCTTGCGTCATGAAAATATTTCTTAGCCTTATGCTAATCGTTTGCCTTTGTTTAATCACTCTTCATCAGGTTAATCCTCCTCCATCCTCTTCTTTTCACGATTCCGAATACAGCCTAAACACAGCTCTTAAACATGTACGATCGATCTCAAAAATTCCACACCCCATAGGCTCATCCGAATTAAACAATGTCAAAGACTATATTTTAAATGAACTAAAAAGACATAACCTTGACCCTCAATTGCAATCAACCTCTGCAGCAACCCAATTTGCAAATTATTTTCGATCTGCTTTTGTACAAAACATCTACGCCGAAATTCCCAGTGAATCTTCTGATGATCTTATTTTAATCACGGCTCATTACGACTCCTCTCCCCATAGCCCAGGCGCTAGTGATAATGGGGCGGCTGTAGCCACTCTACTAGAAATTGCACGCATTGTTCCTCAATGGACAAATCTTAAAAATTCAATTGGATTACTCTTTACAGACAGCGAAGAATTCGGGCTTGTTGGCGCGGCTGCCTTTATTAAAAAACATCCAGCAGCACAGCGTGTTCGTCTAATCATTAACTTGGAAGCTCGAGGAACAAGTGGACCATCCTCAATGTTTCAAATCACTCAGAACAATTCAAATTTAATTTCTCATTTTGCCCAAGCCTCATCATTTCCAAGAACTCAAACAATTTTTAATCAACTCTCTAAGCTCATCCCCAATGACACTGATTTTTCAATCTTAACCTTAAACTCTAACCGACATGGGTTTAACTTTGCTTTTCCAAACGATGTCCATCACTATCACACACCTTTAGATAACGTCGAAAACCTTAATCAAGACAGTCTCAATCATCATCTCATTAATGCTTTTGAGCTTGTTAAACACTTTTCAAAAATCAACTTAGATGAATTGAATTCAAACTCTAGTCATGTCTTTTTTGATGTCCTTGGGTTATTCACAATACATTATCCTTTGTTTATTAATTGTATTCTATTTCTAATTGCAATCTTACTCTGGATTGTTGGGTTCATCTTTTTATCAAGAGAGTTTAGTTTTTCAAAAATGACTTTTGTTAAACATCTCTTTTTTTCTGTTTTTTCATTTATAAGTTTACTCCTTATCATTTGGAGTTGTTCTTATTTATTAACTCACCAAATTCCAATACCTTATTTGCAAGCCTATAACTTAAACATTCAGCTAACCATACTCTCTTTAAGCTTTTTTGCGTTTATGATTTATTTATTTTTTATACAAACTCCACCTGAAAATTTAATCAATTATTTTTCTTTTTTAAGTTTTATTTTGTTTTGCACTTTCTTAATCCTTCTTGTTGATCCCATATCAAGCTATTTTCTTCTTATTCCATTAATTTTTGGATTATTAATATATTTAATTCGTTATTTTAAATCTTATCTCAAACTCATTGAAATTATTTTTTATTCACTGATTTCTATTTTTTTCGCCCATCTTTTTTATTCAAGCACAATTTTAAGCGCAGGATCCTTACATATTTTACCTGGATTTTTTTCACTTCTCTTTTTTTATTTCCTCTCCCCTCTCTTTCATGACTCTTCCATTAAATGGAAATCATTTTTATCTTTCTCTACCCTTGTTCTTGGATCTACCCTTCTTTTCTATCACCTTTTCTTTTGGAATTATAACAAAAGCATCCCTGAACCAATCACGATCAACTGGGCATCAGATCAATCTGAATCAATTTGGCTCGGAAATAAACACTCTGTTAAAAATAATCACCTCATTAAAAATTTTTTCAACAACCATCAGAAAAAAAGAAATCTCAACTTTGACCCAGATAAACACCTCTTTATTTCACAAGCACCAAAGCAAGATATTCCCTCGCCAACAATAAAAGTTTTAACTGAAAAAAAAGAAGATAACTCACGTCAAATTACACTTGAAATTATGTCAAATCGAGCAGCCAACTGCCTCATGCTTTGGGGTAAAAGTTTAACAATTCATGCTGCCAACGAAAACAAACCCGCTCATCTCATTCGATTTTCTAAAGAAATTGATCTTTATGCTCTTCAATCACTAAGAAAGTTAAATGAGCCACCAACTCCAACTGGAGAATTTTGTGGATTTGGACAGTCTCCCATTCGAGTAAACATAAGCGTACCACTAGGGCCAACAAAAATTTATCTTATTGATTATGCCTTCGATCTCATTAAACTATTTCCTGAAATAACCTTTTTCCCTGAAAACACAATTCCTACTCCAAAAAGTGGAATGAGCATTATGGCTAATTCAATTCTTCTCTAAAAAGAAACGACAGAAAAACAGCCAACTTATAATTGCTTCTTCTAAAAAACAAATAAATTATTATTCAATCTTGTATGTTGGTTTAATTGGACAACTTCCCCAACACGATTCTTTTATCTGAGATTGATTTCCTTTGAGCCGAATATTTTGAGCCGCAGGATAGAGTATAGTACCTCCGCCTTGTGCTTCAGCCTCTGCTTGGGTGAGAGAGCCACCCATAAGATAAATAATTCCACCTTTATTGTAGTTAACTTTATGATCTGCTCCCATAATATAATAAGCCGTTTTCATGTTGTTGGCTTCAAGAGTAACTCCTCTGCCATGGCGAAGATTGATACTCCCATTTCCAGAGTTGCCACGAACAATAACATTAGAAGTTTTAGTCTCAATCGACCACTTATAAGCCGTATTCTTAAACGTATTGTTTTCAACTAAAATTTGAGCTTTACAAGCTGTCTGCTTGACCATCCAACCAATAAATATAATTGTGTTATCCCCATCTTCTGAGCTGCACAATCTCCAATCTTCAAAGCGATTATTTCGAATGATAACTTTTTCTACACTGCAAGGATCAATTTGAATAGCGGTGCACTCACCACCCTTAAAAACATTATTTTCAATAAGAACTGTTTTTTTATTTGAAATGCGTCCTAGAGAACTCTTAATCGTTCGATTTATCACAGAATATTCTGCAGTGCCAACAATATTAACCGTTTTAGGTGTTGCTGTTGGTGCAACGGTTGGAATGACTGTCGGTTTAGGTGTTGCTGTTGGTACAACCGTTGGAGCGATTGTCGGTTTAGGTGTTGCTGTTGGTGCAACAGTTGGAATGACTGTAGGTTTAGGCGTTGTTGTTGGTGCAACGATTGGAGTGATTGTTAATTTAGGTGTTGCTGTTGGAGCAGTATCAGGAACTTGATTTTCTATAAAGACTTTATCAATGGCATCAAGTCGATCTAATGTTTCACTATGAGATTCAACTTTACTATTTAATGCAATCACATCAAGGCTTAAGCCTTCTGTTAAAAATTCAAATTCAATTTCAAAAAGATCTTCTTGAATATCTATAACATCGATTAAAAACCATTCAAAGGAATGATGGGTTTGGAATGAGAAGATGTCATCTTTAATGAGTTTTTTGTTTTGAGATTCATAGAGCGGACTTCGTCCGCAGCCTACAGATTTCAGTCTTCAGTTCTCAG
>CAYMLA010000323.1:0-3601 GCA_964390785.1 uncultured Bdellovibrionales bacterium
AACGAGTTCGGTATGTGCAGGGCGTATCGGTTTTTTTTCACCAATAGAACAAATCTAAAATTTAATCCATAAAAAAAACCGAGACGACCTGCGGCCATAACGCATGTTTGAGTTTTTAAAGGCCTTCTTTTGGACGGAATACCTCAATGGTATTGATGATTCTTAGAACTCTTATTCATGCAAATGTATATTTCATAGTAACAACTGTTCTTATTTTGCAGCAGCCAATAGTTAGTTTATTTTTTTACGATAAAAATAAATTCTTTGCCAGGCCGATCAGGCACAAAAACTCCGTTAGTTGATTCAAGCAGATTTTCAAAAAAAATAAAAATTTTGTGTAATATAGACTATAACTGAAAAATTACAATAATTTTTAAAGTTTCTAGTTTGTGTGTCTTTTTTACAAAAATGTAATTCGAGATAAGTAGTCGATGCTTTTACTAAAGACAAAAAATTCTAAAAAGGAGCTGTCCATTGGGGAGAGATTTTTTAACTCAAATCCCACGATGGTTTTATCTTTACTGCCATCAAGTGGGGTGATGTGTTTCAATTGCATTTCGGGAATTTCAATTTTCCTATTTGCAATGAGGAGATGAGAATTTTTAAACTGGTCATATTTTAATATGTTTCGATCTGTTTTTTCGTTAACAAGGATGGATAGCCCTTGAATGCTCACATCATAAACACGAAGAGTGTTTTTCTTTACACTGCTTGGGGTAAACAGATCGGCGTAAATAAGAAAATCAGGAAAGACCTTTAATCGAAAGTGTTTTCTTCTTTGAATTCGATAAACTTTATCTTCTGGGATCTTAAACAATAATTCATTATTTGGAGTGATTTGAGAGAGTTTGAGCGAAAACAAGACTCTTGCTCTTCGTAAAGAGGCACTTGAAAAGAAGTTTTTATCTTGTGACTTGAGTTGTTCTTTTATTTTTTCAATTCCTGTTTGTTTGATTTTGTTGTAGGAAAGGATGTTAGTATTTAAATCATAGTTGTTAACGTGTGTTTTTACCTTCCAATTTAATTCAGCTCCATAGAGTTGATGATTTTTTTGTTCTTCAAAACATTCAGTTAGAATGTCATTTCGATCATTTTTATTTTCTATTTTTATCAAACTTTCATTTTTATTCTGTGATTTTTCAGAAGGTTTAGATAATATCACAATGCTATTCTTGCTCTTATTTGTAGATTCTTGAGTGATCTTATGTTCTTTTATTTTTTTTTGATCAATATTGAAGATAAGTTGTTTTTGAGAAGATTGAGTTGTTTGTTTGGAAATATCTGTTTTTGAATTTGTGCTGGATTTAAACAACATTAAACTGGGTTGATTTTCAGTGGTTAATCCTTTTTTGAGATCAGATTTAAAAGTGAATTTGTTAACTTGTAGTTTGATAATTTCATAGAGTTTATCGATGCTGAGTCCAGATTCAATAAATAGAACAAATGGTAATTTATTTAAATAATCATTTTTATTTTCAAGTGAAAAATTTAAAATAAGAAAAAATATGATTTTGTTTTTATCATAGTTTAAAAAATCATTTTGAATTAGTTTTATAAAATGTGCGAGTTCATTTCGATCTTTTAGTGGAATAATCAAAATGTGATTGTTTTCTAGGGTGAGATTTTCAATTGCAGATTTAATGGTTGAAGTGGTTTGAAATATTCCGAGATTATTTTTTTTAACTTTTTGTTTTAAGCCTTCAAAGTTTAAATATCCAGATCCAACAAAGTTAAGGTGAATTTTTTTTGTTTTATTTTGAATTGCAGGATTAGTCATTTTGACATTCCTTATGTTGTTTGATTTTAAATTTTTTTTTAAAAAACAACTCGATTGTTTTGAAACAAAGAGTCGTTTGTTCCTCTCTATAGATCGGTTTTTTAAGAGAGATTCTTAAAAGAAAAGAGCTTTTGCTGCGGAGCATTTTTATTCTTACGAAGAAGTGAAGTGGCTTTTTTGACTATTTTGCAACAGCCACCACTAAGGTAAGGAGGAGGGGTGTTAAAACTTTTGTCTAGACATACCGAAAAGAACTGCCCCCAATGAATTCTCTTAAGAGAGATGTTTTTGGAACCTCTTCTTGGTCAATTTGTAAAAAATAGGAGAGAAATTTCAATAACCTTCTGGCTTCTGGGTAATTTGGGTCATCTTTTGTAACCATAAGAAGCTCTCTTTCTGCATGTCGTTTTAAAACAGAAAGTTCATAGAAAAGAGCTGAGTTAAAAACAACATCAGCCTCTTCCTGTGAAGGAAAAATATTGATGTTTTCACCGGAGCGAACAGAAGGCCATCGTGCTAAAGTTTCTGACGCAGTGTACCCGCGAAATAAACTATCTCTAACAATTCGTCTAATGATTCGAGTGTCAGAAGTTGCAATTCGATCATGGTTGTGAAGATTAAGTTGTGTGAGAGGTGAAATATAAATTTTAAAGATTTCATCACTGGGAATGCTTTTGGATAGTTTTGGATTTAAAGCGTGAATTCCTTCAACAAGGATGATTTGGTTTTCATTGATTGTAATTTTATCATCTCTAAATTTTTGACGTCCCGTATGGAAATCGTATTTGGGAAGTTGAACAGATTTTCCGCTGAGTAAGTCTTTCATGTTTTTATTAAATAATGTAATATCTATGGCTTCAATGGATTCAAAGTCAAAATCTCCATTTTCATCTTTTGGTGATTTTTCACGATCCACAAAATAATTATCGATAGAAATGGCCAATGGGCGAAAATTATTAACAAGAAGTTGAATTGACAGTCTTTTGGCAAAGGTTGTTTTTCCAGATGATGACGGGCCTGAGATAAGAATGACATGAGGAATTTTTTTTTGTTTTGTAATTTGATCAGCAATGAGTGCAACTTTTTTTTCATGAAGGGCTTCACCGACTTTAATTAACTCGCCAATATCTCCAGACATATTGTGTGCATTGAGTTGGCCGACGGTTCGAATTTTTAAAATTCTTTTCCAACTATTGTATTCATTATAAGTAGAAAAAAGTTTTGGTTGGTCGTGAAAAATCAGTTCTCGAGTTTTTTTGGCTAAATGAGGGAGAACAATTGCCGCACCTTGCTTAAACTTAATAAGATCAAACCATTTAAGAAGTTTTGTATTAATAACAATAGGATAATAAAAATTTTCTTCAATTCCAGCAAGTTCATAAACTTTGAAAGCCGAAGGAGGATAGTAACGCAAGAGAGTGACCATATCCGTTCGGCCTTCTTTTGCAAACTGTTCGATAGAGGCATCCCAGTCTTTTTGAAGTCGTCGAATGGGCATTTCGTTTTTAATCATTTCTTTCATTTTTCTTTTGATCAAGCTGATTTCTTTCATTGAGGGAATATAATCTTTCACTTCAACATAAATGCCATTCGATAGAGAGTGTTGAATGAAAAGTTTTTTATCTGGAAATAGTTTTCGAAAGGCAACAACAAATAAAAACACCACACTTGAGTTATACACGCGTTGTCCTTGTGGACTGGCGGCTTCAACAAATTCAAGAACGCAATCCGCCTTCATGCTTTTAATCAAACGAGTCATATGCCCATTAATGACACAGGCGACAGGTTCTTGAACCTGAATTTTTTTATTTTCAATAAAGTCCT
>CAYMLA010000324.1:0-3595 GCA_964390785.1 uncultured Bdellovibrionales bacterium
ACCTGCTGAATTGATTAAGGGATGAGTTTTTGCGCAACACAGGTTTATTCCTTTTTTATTCAAATTCAATTTCTAAATCTTGCTCCTTGGTCAATTCAACATCAAAGGCTTCATTAAAAAACTCAAACACGCTTAATCTTGCATCAACGTTCCTGCCCAATATTTCTTTGGACTCCCTCGAACTCATCCCATCTATAAACAGCGATAGAAACTCCGACATATCCTCTCTTATGGATCGAGTTATATCGAGGGGACTAATCTTTCCCTCAAAATTATCAATTAGTCTAATCACATCCTTTTTGTGTTTTTGATACTTCTTTTTTTCTTCACCAGCTTTGAAATTGTTTATACAAGCCATAGACTTTAATAGAACTAAACACTCATGGTTAACCACAAAACAATTTACTTTCTCCAACTCGATCATATTTTTTTTAACAACAGTGAAATACTCATCCTCAAGTATTATTGCCGAAAACCTAGCACTCTGAAAAAAACTTCATCATCTCGTTCATGAGAAAGCAATGACCCCGCACTTCCACCAATAATTACATAAGACTCTTTATAATCTTTAAAATATTCGGCAAAGTGCTCAATTCCAGGTGGGTTGTTAAATTCTTTCATAGTGCGATTTTCCCATCTTAAGACCACAGGTTTCCATTAAAAACTCATATAACGTTTCTTCAATTCGTGGATCACGATTCCCTCTCAACATAAAATAAAGCTCCACAGGATTCAGACACTTCTTAAAACTAAATAGCATTGGAGGCTCCTTCATTACCGTAAGCTTTACCTTTGGATCAGAATAGTCGATGTTAAAATTTTTGCTCTTTTTTAGCTCTGAAAACTCTTTGCTATAAATCGCATAAAACTTAACCCTCTCCTCATTCAAATTCCCTAAAATACTCAAAACAGTTTCATGACTATAAATCAGTGGAGATTCTAAATTAACATCTTCAAATTCAAAAAGATCGAAAAACGTTAAAACTTCCAACTCGCATAGTCGCGCCCAAAGATCCTGCTTTTCAACAAACTTGTTTTGTCTCTTCGGGCCTTTCCCAACAACAGTTATCAATTCTAGGTCTACCAATTGATTAATTGCGCTTGTAACCTTTGCAAGACTTATATCAAAACCCTGAGAGAGAAAAAAATTCTTTAACTCGGTTCCATTAAAACTTTTAAACGGAATCTGATGAGTGAGGCTTCCCCCTATTAACTTTAACTCAAAAGGATTCAGGTTGTTTCTCTTCCGATGGATAGAGTTGTTTTGTGCTCTGGAAACCTTTAAATTTAAAACCCCCAAAGACGGTGCAAACAATGTTTTTTGAGGTATTAGATATTCAACTCCATGACGAGAAAACAAGGATCGATATTTTGGATTAATCTCCGAACCATCCAGAATAACAATCCCACCGAAATGAGTTTTCAGCTTTTTGTGTAATAATAAATACTGGTCAAAACTAAATTGGCTTTTCGGCTTTGCAAGAATAAAATCGACATCACCCGCTTCAATTCGCTTCACCCATAGAAGGATGTCTCGAAGAGCTGGAGATAGAACGATGCTTTTTAATAAAACATGTTCACCATCGAGGTTGTTGCTAATTAAGGCCTTTAATACATCCATAGTCCATTATAGCTTCCTCTATTTTATTAATCAAACAATATTCATCATATTTTAAATATCATTTGATTAATAATAACTACCTATAATATATAATAAAATTTAAATATCCAAATTGAAACACCTTGTCTTTGCCTGAATTCAATTCTCCATTGATGTTTGACTAGCCCTCTTTGAAGCAAACCACAGGGATAAATTTTTGCGCAACACACGATATTTATAATGATTTTTTCATACAAATACCGATTTCTAATGATTTTTACAAGAAAACCCTCAACTTCAACTGAAACTCCGGACATTGTAACTGTTTTTGCTCCAATACAGCCAAATATAACCCTATTAATTGACAAAACCCTATTTTCTAATTATATTTACAGTGAAATAATCATTTTATGAGAGTTGCCCATGAAAACAACTGTTTCAGATCTTCGACCGGCAGGTTACGCGTACTTGATGGAAAAGTTTGCGCTTGAGGGCATGCCTAACTGGCACAGATCATCCGTTTCCCTCACTGGCACTCACTCTTCAAGAATTCAAGATGGCTTTGTTGATGAGGTTTTCAGAGTCCAATACTGGCCTGGAGAAAAAGTCGGCGCTCACCTTGAATTTGCGCTTAAATATGACGGAGTCAATCTGGGATTGCTGACTCGAATTTTTGAAAATGCTTCTCAGGAAGACCTCGCCGAACACATCAAATCCAAGCCGACTGGTAAGTACACTCGAAGGATTTGGTTTTTCTATGAGTTTCTGACTGGCAAAAAACTGCCTGTCGATGATGTCTCATCGGGCAACTATGTCGACGCCCTAGAGGCAAAAAAATATTACACCATTCAGAACGGAGAAAAATCCCCACGCCACCGCATTGTCAACAACCTCCTTGGCCCCAAAACCTTTTGCCCCCTCGTCAGACGGACTGAAAAGCTTTCTAATCTGGATTCATCCAACCTGCGCAAAAGATGCGAGGAAATTGTCAGCGCATATCCCCCGGAACTTCTTCGCCGAGCGCTAAGCTATCTCTATAACAAAGAAACAAAGTCGTCTTTTGAAATTGAGCACATAAAACCCAATGCTTCCCGAACTGAAAAATTCATTACCTCTCTCGAGCTTGCCGAAAAAAAAGACTTCTGTGAAAAAGAAAAACTGATAGAGCTTCAGAACCGCATTGTTGATCCCCGTTTTAAAGACAACGACTATCGCGTGAGCCAAAATTATGTCGGACAAACCGTTGCCTACCAGAAAGAGATCATCCATTTTATCTCTCCAAAGCCTGATGACTTGCCAAATCTTATGGCGGGCTTAATCGATTCCCATAAACGGATGAAAGCAGCCCATGTTTCTCCGGTTATTCATGCCGCGGCGATTGCCTACGGATTTGTATTTCTACATCCGTTTGGGGATGGGAACGGACGAATCCATCGATTTTTAATACATAATATTCTTTCACTCCAAGAAATGGTTCCACGTGGACTTATGTTCCCTGTTTCAGCAGTCATGCTTAAAAATCCAGCAGACTATGATGCCTCGTTGGAGACCTTCTCTCGACCATTACTTCAACTCATCGATTATCGGCTCGATGAAATAGGGCAAATGACCGTAGAGAACAACACAACATGCTGGTATGAGTACATGGATATGACATCTCAGTCCGAAGCCTTATACGAGTTTGTAAGCAAAACCATCGAAGAAGAACTTGTGGAAGAGCTCAGCTTTCTGGCCAACTATGACAATACCAAAAAAGCAATACAGGAAATCATCGACATGCCTGACCGCCTGATTGATCTGTTCATCCAGTTATGCCTGCAAAACAACGGCAGTCTTTCAGCAAAGAAAAGAGCAACTCACTTTGATTTCCTAACCGCTGAAGAACTCTTACTCATGGAACAGGCCGTAAGAGACAGTTACAATCGACCTGAAACCATAAACTAACCATGCTGGACAAAACAAGATCTGTTAGAAGTTTATTGAGCTGATTTGTAT
>CAYMLA010000325.1:0-3593 GCA_964390785.1 uncultured Bdellovibrionales bacterium
AGAAGAGTTAGAACAGGCCCTGGCGCAGGTTCCGAAAAAAATTCAAGAAGACCTTGAGGAGAAGGTTTCGTCGGCACCTGTGCCCGATGTTGTAATGCCTGAGTACAAAACAGGTGCTAAACCTGACTATTCCGTACCCGGTGAGAAGCTGTACGATAGGTTACAGAACGCTGTTGAACAGCTGGACAGATTGTATAAAACAAACACATGGTCTGAGTCTGACATTACTGTTTATCGTGAATCCAAAGCTGAAGTGCAGAAAGCCCAAGGTTACAAACTTAACGATGATTTCTTGAAAGAAGAACTGGGTTTGGCTAATGATATTCTGAATAAATTACAGTATAAGCGGTAGTGAGTTTTTTCTGTTTTAACTTTTGTTATATTTCTCGTAGATATGAAATTGTCCTTCGTGAAATTTCAGAGTAAGTCAGAAGTCATTTCTTAAATTTATTTACTAACAACAATATTATTGCTATTGCATACAAAAAGCCAGCTGGCCATAATCCCAATATGAAAAATAGAATTATCCCAAAACCGTCGCAATAAGTCATGTTTGGGGGAGGACATGTGATGAGTGTTGCCAAAGAAGTTACTATTATCAATATAATGCCAATTATTGTTAACATGATGCTGGTGTTTGTTAACTTATTATGTTTAGATGTATCTTCACTAATTCTGAGATAATATCTTCCTGGAAACCAGGATAATGCAATTATTACAATTGATCCTAAAAGTCCAATAACAAACTCGTAAATTTTATCAGCAAGAGTAGTTGGTCCTGTACTGAAGTATAAATTAGCAATTGCATAACCGATTCCTCCAATAATGAGAATCCAAGCAGTGATTTTGTATAGTAATCTATTCATATTACGAGTATATATGATCTTGTTTAATAAATTTGTTCATTCTAAAGACTTTTGACTTACTGAATATAACATCGGGCCCTGTCCTTTTTCGTTACGAAGTCCTGGAAGATTGTGTCCGCAGAGTTTTGTTTTAAGCCCTTTTTTTGTATATGTTTTTTCTATGGCCTACATCAATTACATGAATTATTAACTTGTTTTCAATAATGTCCATGATTACTCGGTAATCTCCAACTCGTAATCTGAAATATTTTGATCCTACAATTTTTTTAACATGACTATGAGGTCTTATTTGGCATCTTTTTATCGTAGAAACAATTCTATCTTGAACATCTAAAGGCATTTTACTTAATTGTTTATCTGCAAAATCTGAAAAAGTTACTTCATAGGTCATTTTTTTAGTCTCGCTTCGACTTCTGCGAGAGTTTTAATTCTTCCAGCTTTAATATCTTTTTCAGATTGTCTGATGTTGTCTAATGTTTGCTGTGATAGTTCCATGGTGTCTTCCAATAAATCTCTTATTATATCTTCATAGCTTTCTTTATCGTACATTTTGCGAGATTTTAAATCTTCTAGCAACTCTTTACTCACT
Source organism: uncultured Bdellovibrionales bacterium (assembly GCA_964390785.1). Taxonomy (GTDB): domain Bacteria; phylum Bdellovibrionota; class Bdellovibrionia; order Bdellovibrionales; family CAYMLA01; genus CAYMLA01. The sequence continues at coordinate 1,456 of CAYMLA010000325.1, forward strand.
TGAATAGTCGTCGTTGAGGTCATAGAGATTATATAAGGTGCTATAGTATATAAATATGTTGTTTTTTAGGACTAATAATTGGACATAAAATCGGAATCCTTGTTAGTTGCGTTACGAAGTGACTGAGGGTTAGTGCAACGTACGGTGAAGCCCGAAGAGTTAAGAAAAATTCCGTTAACTTAATATTTTGTTCCTATTTATTTTTTTTATGGGTTTTTCAGATAAAGACAAGGAAGTTATGATTATTGCTTTAAATGAAGCAAAAAAAGCACTAGATAATGGAGATTATCCTGTTGGTGCAGTTATTGTCATTAATGGAAAAGTTGTTGATAAAACAAGAAATTCTCTTTATTCTGGAAAAGATTGGGTTTCTCATGCGGAATCCAATTTAATTAGAAGATGCTCTTCAACAATAAAAAAAGAAATCAAATCAAATAATTCAAAAGTAGAATTATTTACAACATTAGAACCTTGTCTTATGTGCTTAGGTTCTGCAATTTTAAATAGAATTTCTAGAATTGTTTTTTCATGCCCTGATCCACATGGTGGTGCAACAAATTTAGATAAACAAAGTTTATCTGATTGGTATAATCGAAAATGGCCAGATATTGAAGGTGGACTATTTAAGGATGAATCTTATGAGTTAATGATTAACTTCATGAAAAAACAGAATACTGATTCTTGGAACAGAATATTAAAACTGTATGAAGAAATGCATAAAGGATGGTAAGGACTTTTTTCTTAATTGCGTATAACACCGGATGTCCTGTTAAATACGGGTGAGCCGGAGGCGAAAGCGCAACGTCCCCTTGAGTCAAGAAATTTGGCGTTACTTCTTCTTAAACTTAAACAAAATAAAAGTTGGCAAAGTAGTCGTTATTCTATATTTTTCAGAATCATATTTTTTAGATATTTTAGTTGGCTCAGCATCTTTATAATCGATTAATTCAAATCCATTATTTACTCCTGCTTTAATTATTGTTTCATAAGTAAAATTATAAAGTTCAACTTTTCCTAAACTCCCTAAATCATTTGGTTTTGGAGATTCATCAAAGTAATTGCCAAAAATTATTCTTTTGCCATCAGTTTGTTTTTTAACACCAATTATGTGCTCATCAGTTTGATTTATTAGATTAAAAATTGGGTGACCTGTTGAAAAACAAAAAATTCCATTTTTCTTTAAAACCCGATTTACTTCTTTGAATAATTTTTTAATGTCTTTGATGTAATGTATTGCTAAACTTGAATAAACAACATCAAAAGTTGAATCTTTGTGTTTTAACTTTTTACTCATATCGCCAACATAAAAAGTAGAATCAGGAATTTTTTGTTGTTTTGCAAATTTGACTAATTCTTTACTGATGTCAAATCCAATCAATTTTTTGTAATTTAGTTTAGATAATTTTTGAGCATGATCTCCAAAACCGCAACCCATGTCTAAAAGAACTTTGTTTTTTACATCACCAATTATTTTACTTAAAGCAGGAACTTCAATATCTCGATTATAATCAAATCGTGTTTTATCTTTTCTTCGCTCTAAATAATGCTGAGCTAACTTATCATATTTTGCCATAAAATAGACTACTTTGCCAAAGCTATAAATCTTTTTGTTCTTAGCCCAATTTCTTGATTTCATTTAACACCGGACTTTAGCGAGGTTTTTTCCGCAGGAAAAAATTTGGGAGAGAAACGAATTTTGCTTGGCAAAATAGCGAAGCGGTCGTTTCGAACCCTTTAAGCCCTGTTAAATACGTTTTCCGTTACGAGCGAAGCGGAGTCCGGAAAACCTGCGTCCGCAGAGTAAAATTTCTAGTTCCAATAAATTCGAACGTAGTGAGTGTATATGTGCGTAGCATTGGGGAGTTCGTTCCTTCAAAAGAGCGAAGCGATATATCAAGAACAATCATCAAGGGGGAGTTCGTACCATCAAAGCCGAAGGCTCATAGAGTTAATACATCAAGGGGGAGTTCCGTTCAATACAAGCGAACAAAGTGAGCCATCAAGAACAAGAATCAAGGGGCGAGAAAACACAAAAACAACAACATTTATAAATATTTGACCATATTTGTATTTAGGTGGGTTAAATGGAATCTAAAAATATCACATTAAGAGTAAATTCTGAAGTTTATGATAAGTAC
>CAYMLA010000326.1:0-3593 GCA_964390785.1 uncultured Bdellovibrionales bacterium
AGCTGAGAACTGAAGACTGAAATCTGTAGGCTGCGGACGAAGTCCGCTCTATGTGATGATTATAAAAAAACTAATGACAAGCGTCGAGAACTTTACCAATTGTTTTGTGCGAACCTCGCAATGAAAAACGATTTGATTTTAATCCCATGCTTTGAAGCTCTGCTGAAACCCAATTTTTTCTTCTTAGGTCGTTAATTAAAGTCAGGGTTGCGTCTGAATGTGTTATAAATAGAGACGTGTTTGACTTAATGGATTCTTCGAGGGAGGCAGACAGTAAGAGCATTTGAGTGCTTGCTTTTGAGTCAAAGTCTAATTGAACGGCTAGAGCGTCAGTAGAAGTGGAAGAGATAATATGGATGACGGGTTCAGTGAATGCGCCCGTTTCACTTTTTTCACGATAAACTTCAAGCCAAAACAATCCGCCATTTTCTTCTTCAATGCGTGTTCGGGCAACACAAACTTCTTTTTGAGTGACACCATGATTGTTAATTTTAAGTGCCTGCCAATCGCCTGAAGTGAAAAACGGCTCAGCGTCTTCTAATTCTTCAATATTGATGTGGCCTTCTTCATCAGCAGTGAGTTGTTCGGGGGTTTGGGAAAAATCAATTGAAGAAAGAATTTGATTAAGTAAGGCATAGTTTTCATCTTCAAATGCCAAAAATTGAGGTTCTTTGGTTAAGAGATTGTTTTTATGCTTAATCAAATCATCACTTAAATTATTGTATTGAATTTCTGCTGCGTCTTTTTTGAGTTGAGCTTGAGTGACTTCAGTTTCAAGTTGAGCAATGAGTGTTACCAATTGATTTTGACGAAGAATCAAAGAGGCAATTTGACTTTCGGCCGATTGAATTTGAGATAAGCTTGTGTGAATGGTTTGTTTTAATTGGGAGTAAGGAGCCTGTTTTTGCTTCACTGAAGAAACAGAAATTTCAACCGATGCAATTTGCTCTTGAATTGGAGTAATGGTTTCATTTTCAAATTCAGCGATTGAATTTTGGACCTCAAGTTGTCGTCGCTTGTTTTCAGCAAGCCGTAGAATGGAATCTGCCAAATCTGTTTCATCAGCGACTTGATCGGATTTTACAGTGAGGACTTCGCTCTTCATTTGAGTCATTTCAGATTGAAGATTTTCAACTTGAATTTTAAGTTGCCTGATTTGAGAGTGAACAGCAAAGAGCTTTTGATTAAGATCATCTTTTTGAGTAGCAGCTTGTGAAATCTCCCATTCAACATTTTGAATGTCTTGTTGAACCTTAGAAAGGTCGTTTTCTAAATTAGAAAGAACGGCTTCTTGGTGGCCTTGTTGTCTAAAAAGATCGTTTAATCTTTGATCAAGGGAGGGTATTTGAGTGTATTGAATTTGTTGTAAAAGGTGTTTTTGTCCTTCAAATTCACGAATCATTTGAGCGAGATGTTCAAGTTCGTTGATGAGGTTTTGAAGCTCAGACTCTTCATGGTTTTTTTCTTGTAATTTTTCTTGAAGGCTATAATCGATTTGAGCAATTCGATCATTGAGTCTGCGAATTTCTTGATTTAAAGGTTCTTGTTGAGCAATGACTTGATTGAGAGTTTGTTGAGCTTGAGCTAATTCTCTTTGAGCAGAGGGAATTTTTTGATTTTCAAGATGATGAATTTCTTTTTTGTAATCATTGACTTGTGAGATTTGAATATGAATACTAGAAATTGCGTCATTGATTCTTGAAATTTCTGTTTCAAATCGAGAGATTTGAAGAGTGTTTTTTTCAATTGCGGATGTAACGGCTCGAATTTCCTTTTCTTTTTGAGCAATTTGTTTTTTTACGTTCTTCATTTGGTCATCAAGTTTGTTTTTTTCTTTTTGTTGATCTTTATCTTTGGCAATTTTTTTAGCTTCAACTAATTCATTGTATTCCTGTTGAAGTTCATTTTTTTGGCTTTCTAATGAGGGAATTCTTCGGGCTAATTCTATATTTTCTCTTTCAAGTGAAACAATGTCGTTTTCTTTTTGTTGTCTCTTAGACTCTAAATCTTTGATTTGATTTTTTAAGCCCTGTTCGTCTGCTTTGCTTTTAAGATTTGATAATTCATTTTGCAAAGAAGACAGATGATCTGAAGCTCGTCTAACGTCTCTTCTTGCAGATTCTATTTGGGGGTGAATGGCATTAAGCTGGGATTGAACGTCACGAATTTTTTCGGCGATGCTGCGTTTTCTTTCTCGAAACTCACGAATTCTAATTTGAATGTCAGCCAAAACACTTTCTTTTTTGGGAATCAAACTTCTTATTCGACGGGATCTTTTTTCCATTTCTGGAATTTGGTTGATGTTGTCAACGTAGTATTGAGCTTCATTTTGAAGTTGTATTTTTTCCTGTTCTAGTTGGTAAATTTCGCTTTCGATTTGTGAAATGAGTTGTTCAACGTGGCCTATGTTTTGTTCCGTTGATGAAGATAAGTTTTGGTGCACAGAAAGAGTTTGATTCAATTGCCTTAACTGGATTTCAAGGGAATCAATTTGATTTTGATAAGACGTTACTTTTGAATTTTCAAGAGTTGAAATTTGTTCTTCTAATTTAAAAGACTGCATTTCTTTTTTTGGAATTTCTAAATTGAGTTGGATGATTCGATTTTTCATCCATTCGATTCTTTCTTTAAGCGTGACGATGCGAGATTCATCTAATTTAATGGCAGAATCGAGAGCACTTGCAGAGGACTGAAGGGATTTATAGGAAGATCCATTTTTGATTTGATTAATTTGAGTTTTATAGGTGTTGATTTCTTGTTGAAGAGTGGAAATTTCAGTCTGAAACTGGGCAAGTTTTTCATTTATAACAGAATCATCAATTTCAACATCGATGCTAAAAAGACCATCTTTTTTTGCTTTCTGTTTTGATTGTTCAATTAAAACGGATAAGCGAGCAATGAGCGTTTTATTTTCTTCAATTTGATTGGGGATGAGCGTAAATTCTTGGCTTAACGTTTGGTGTTCATGAAGCTTTGTGTTGAACGCTGTTGCAGCAGAGAGAAAGGCCTGTTCTGCTTGCGCTGTCGTTGATTCAAGCTCTTTGAGTTTTTCATCAGCATTGAGTTTAAATTGAAAAAAATCACGATACGCCTTAATGTAATCATCGTTAACATTTGAAAATTTTTCTACATCATAAGATAAAGAAAATGGATTGGCTTGAATAGAAAGCGATAAAAGTAAAGCAATGGAAATAACGCCGCACGACAAACATTTATTTAAACTCATAAGTCCTCCCCGAACCGTTTTTGAAAAAGTGGCATTTTTAAAAAACCACTCATTAAGAACATCAAAAAACAAAACGATGTTATTTTTAAAAAGTGGCGTCATCCTGACACTCTTTTTGACACACAAAAGCAAAGAGCAAAATTAAGACCAAAACAAACTGGTTTCATTTTGACGTTTCTTTTGAAATTTGTTTTATGTGCTTTTCATTTTGGCTTAACTTGTTAAAGTTTCATTTTAAGGTCAAATTTAATTTTGAATTTGAAAAATATACCTTGCGCGGTTCAAATCTGATTGGGCTATTTTGCAACAAATACATAGAGCGGACTTCGTCCGCAGCCTACAGATTTCAGTCTTCAGTTCTCAGCTT
>CAYMLA010000327.1:0-2824 GCA_964390785.1 uncultured Bdellovibrionales bacterium
TTTCTAATATATGATTGCCAATCTAAATAATATTTAAAATTTTCAACCAATGATATAAAAAAAGAAGAGAAAATTTTTGGACTTATACTTCTTATCAAAACAACACCAACACCTTGTTGATACATTTGCTCCTTTGAATCAAAAATTGAAGATTCTTCTGTTGTTTCAAAACTAGATTCAAAGATAAAGCTAACAATTAAAGCTTTCGGATATTTTTCAATTAATTCTTTTATAGAGCCACATCCAATCTGTTGATATCGTTCTATTCTTTCATAGTCGACAAGAATTATTTCAGGATTAAATTTATCAAGATTTCCAAATTTATGTTGATTAATGATTGGTGAGTAGGCTGTATGTCCCAAGTAATTTAACCACATGCGCATCCAAGAACGTTCAGTACAATTTGGGGACAAAATCAAAATTTTTTTTGATTTCAAATTTTTTTTATCATCTCTCATTGAGCCTCCACAAAACGCTAATATTTCATGATGATTATAATTAAATATTAATCTTCATTTTAAAAATCTTGTGAAGCATAGTTGTTTGTCACAGAGGAAGGAAAATTTTCTGTAGTTATAAATCTTTTAATTCCTAGTAATTTTTCTTGCCACTTAGGCTCATAAACATCATCAATAGTAATCTTTTTTTTGTTTCCATTAGCATGAATCATATTTCCATTTCCGATATACATGGCAACATGGCTAACTTGATTTTTTGGTCTAAGTGAACCGTTAAAGAACAAAAGATCTCCTTTTTTCAAATCTGAATGTACGATTGCTCCTCGATTGTCGACAAATTGTTCGGTACTAACACGTGGCAAATTAAAACCGATGGTTCTATAAATGACACGTGTAAAATTGCTACAGTCGAGAGAACCATCAGATAAGTCCCCGCCAAGTTGATAAGGTAGACCTAAAAATGCTTTTGCAACTTTAACAACACTATTTTGTAAATCATCATAGTTTTCATTAAACTGATGACTTAGATCTGGACTTGTATTAATTGACTCCGATACAGGAGAGTCAATTTTAAACAAAGAGTCCCAAACCCTATCAATTTCATTCTTGATTTGACCCGCTTCATTAGCAGGAGAACGATTATCAATTTCTCTTTCGATCAAGTGTTTTAAATATCTTTTTTCAAGACTTGCAACGGTAAAGCATTGATATACGGCTCCAGGTGTTCCAGCGAGATCCTTTAGAACTTTTCTATAATAATTTTGCGTGATTTTTATACGACTGACATTTTTTATATCAAATCCAGAATGAGTGATTTTTTCTAGCATTTGTTTTGAAATTGAAGTACCAGACATACTATGAAAGACTCTGTTAGAAAGATCTGTTTTAACATGAGACAATAAATTTGCCCTTGCAGCTAAACTACTAATTTCTAAACAAGAAAACGGTGATGCCTCGTCAGAGTCAATCTCTGCTCTTCCAACGACACAAAGACTCCCCCCACAGTCCCAGCTATCTAATAATGCTGTAACAAATTCTGGCTCTTTTGAATGACTTTGTTCCAGTTGAGCGCTAACACTTTGGACTTCGCTTTGATGCTTGACAAGATCTTCATAGTTTCTATCAATTCGAATGTCAGGTGTGCTAGAGCAACCGATTAAGGTTAGTAAACTCATCATTAAAATAGTTTGTTTAATAAGCATTTCGCCCTCCTTTATAAAACGTTGTTCTTTAAATGTACTAAAACAATTGGACACATGAGGTCTAATCCATAAATAAAAATGTTTTTATTTTTTTTGGGATTGAGACCTCATTTGTCTTAAAATTTTGCTATTTTTAAAATATGAAGAAATTAATTCTAATTATTTTTATTTTACTCGCTTTTTGGTCTGTTGGAAAAGCTGAAGAACCAAGTTGGATCTATCATCAACAAAAAGAAGATGCGTCTTATAAATATTATGTTGGTAGAAGCTTGCTCAGCCCACAAGGAGATGAATCAGCCGCTTTCGAAAAGGCAACATCAGACGCATATAAACAAGCAATTAAGGAAAACTATGGAGTGTTTACTGCTTACGAAACAGACTATTATAAGAGTCTATCAGATCATAGTCTCACTCAACGCAATAGAGAACAATCTCAACAAGTATTTTTAAAGGAATTTGAGCAAGTTGATACTTATGTAACAAGTAGAGAAAATAAAAAATATTTATACTTAAAATTTCGATATAGCAAAAAAGCAATTAAATTGGAAAAACTTAGAATAAAAAATCTTCATCAAGCAAGACTTCCAACTTCTTCAGTGGGAAATCTTAGTCAATTTCATGATACGTCTCTTAAAATAGAAACAACGCCTCCTGGGATTGAGGTGTATTTAAATAATCAACGATGGGGAATCACCCCTGTTGTGTTAAAAGGCATTCCTGTTGGTCTATATACACTTGTTTTAGATCATCAACATTATAAGCGAGTCATAGAGGATGTCACAATTGCTTCAGGAATCAAAAAGAAAATATTTAAAACTCTGATTCCAGCCCGCACACTATTTGATTTTAATTCTATTCCGAGAGGAGCAAAGGTTATTGTCAATGGTAAGATAATTGGGAAAAGCCCACTTTATAATGTTGCACTATTAGCAAAAGATTCTCATCGAGTCAAATTTCTACACAAAGACACGGAGGAATTTCAACAAACCATCAGTGGACTAAAAGGACAAAGTCAAAAAATTAAGATTGAACTTCCACTTAAAAAAACGAGCTTTTCAATTAATTCTGATCCACCGGGAGCAGAAATTCATCTTGATGGTAATTACACTGGATTTAATACTCTTAGTCCACCTGTTCGAATTGGAGTTGAAGTTGGAAAACACA
>CAYMLA010000327.1:2834-3588 GCA_964390785.1 uncultured Bdellovibrionales bacterium
GAAATTGTTTGGGAATTTACAGCAGAAGAAAAACACTTTGGTGTTTTGCCACTATCAATGAAATCATATTCCATTCTAGATTTAGATTATGATCTCCATCGTAACACGTCAGAGAAAAATGCAAAGATCATCAAAAATAGAGAAAGATTCGAAATCAGGGATCGGTCAGACCCCATTGAAGACTCTATACTCAGTGAAAGCTTTCTGATCAATGAAAACACTATACTCAATGAAAGCAACGAATCCAATTGGTGGCGATATGGAGTCGGATATGAGTATTCATCTTCAACCAATAATATATTTATAAATTCTGATTTTCAAAGTATAAGCTTGGAATTTGAAAAAAAATGGTTTGCTAACACTGGATTTTATATGGGACTATCCATCGATGGCAATGAAAATAGTGAAAGCTATGTTAACTCAGAATCTTACAGCATGAAAGGCAGATCTTATAAATTAGGTCTCCCTTTGTATTTTTCAAAAGAAAGAAACTCCTATTTTTTAGGGCTTGAAACAGGATTGATCACTCACACTTATACAAGTACAACGGGAGAAAATATCTCATTAGAACAAGTAAGAAGCGGGATTAGCTTTGGATGGACAGGATTAGATAGTCATTATCAATGGAAAGCAACTATCTATGATTATAAACAACCAGACAATTCAGTGAAAACTGGAGTGTCAATAGGACTTTTTATAGTAGGAGGGAATTAGTCGATAGAAAATTTTTAAACTTAAATTTTTACTCACAAGT
>CAYMLA010000328.1:0-3578 GCA_964390785.1 uncultured Bdellovibrionales bacterium
TAGTCGAGCCGCGATAAAAGTTCTTGGTCAACGAAAAATGAACTCTTACATAAATAGCGGCGGCTGCAAAACAGCCACTATCTATCCTTAGAAATTAATTCATCACAAAAATCATCCGAAACCGTGAGGCCAAAAACATCATCCACTTGGTTTCCCCAAGTATGAACTCTTGCCCAATTAATTGAAGCTCCTAAATCAAAAAGTATCTTTACTGCTTGATACAAAAATCCTTTTTGATCTTTTCCGCGAAAACTAACAATCGTTTCTTGTTCGCTTTTTGAAACAACTCCAATCCAATCATATTTAATTGTTAAATCTTTTAATGAATGATTCGAATCATCATAAGAACTTAAAAACGATGGCGACAATAGCTTTGAAATCTGCTTTTTAGATCTCTTTGTTTTAAAACAAAACCAATTATAAATTCCATATTCAGAAAAAGTATGGATTGCAGCCTGCCTTATGTTTAATCCTAATGAATAAAAAATTTCAACCCAATGAACTAAACTTCCAGGCTTATCTTCTAAACTATGTATGCGTACCCAAATTTCTTTTTGTCTATTTTGGATCACTAATATATCAAGTGCTTTCTTAGTCCTAGTTAAAGCTTTTAAGTCTTTAACTAACTCTAAATAGGGAACAGATTCAATAACCACTAAATCGAGTTTTTCAACTATTCCTGGAAGTTTTACTTTATTTTCTTTTGCCCTTTTAAAAAAAGACAAATAAAGTTTTGTTGATTTTCTAGAAAGCGACTCATAAAGTTGTTTGAGCAAAGTCTCTTTCCAATTTGTCCACGCATCAGGATTTGTGGCTCGTATATCAACAATAGTTATCACGATCAAATAAAGAAGTTTTTTGTCGACGACCCCTTGATCCTGCAATTTTTTCCAGGTTTGAGGCGAATTTGGATTTTCACGAAAAGCGCAATTGGATAAGCTCAAATGATGAAGAACCAGCCATTCCACTGTTTTTGTAAATTGATGTGAAAAACCAAACTGTTTAAAATCTTTAATTACAATTTCTCCCCCTTTTAGACTATGATCTCCCCCCATTGATTTACCAAGATCATGATATAGAATGCTCCAAAATAAAACTTTCCAATCCATTTGAGTGAATTGCTTTTCAATAAAACGAAAACTTTTTAAATGAGATGGATTCAGTCTTATCCTATTAAGCTCTCTTAATGCCTTCCATATATGAGTTTCTACTGTGTATCGATGAAACTGATCATGCTGTACCACGCCCTCAACAGACATCAAACGAGGAATGCACCAATGCAATAATCGAGACCGAAACAAGGCAATAAAAACAGCATCACTTTTCATCATAAAAAGTTGAGTTAAACTTCTTGCAATGCTCAACTGTGATGTTTGTTTTTTAAACAAAATTGGTAATTTTTTTCTAATTTGATACTGAACAAAAATATCTGAATTGTTCTTTATCTCTTTAAAACAAGAACGAACAGAATAAATATTTGATTTTTCATTTTTTTTCTTCCACTGTGTCGCATTTTCAAAAATCCAATCGGCATGAAAACTCACCCGCGATAAACCTTTTTGAATCTCCTTCATAAAATCAAATTGATCAACATACCCTAACCACAATGCAATCTCCCTCTGAAGTGACGCATCAAAAACTTCTCCCCCTCCAAGCAAATGAATCTTTTGTCGAACCGTTAGAAAAAAATCTTTATAATAATTCAGAATTGAAAGGGCGTATTCTCCATCATTAATATTGTCCTTTAAATATTTATACATAAACAAGGCTTGATTTAAATCACGCAAACCACCAGGACCATATTTCAAATTTGGTTCTAACAAATTAGTTATTGAATCATACCGAAAACTTCTTTTGCTTCGTTCCTCTTTAAGAACTTTAAAAACATCTTTAAAAAATTGAAATTTTTTATCTAATATCTGTTTTTGTTGAAAAATCAATTTTTGAGCTGATTCCGGAGTAAACGGCCTCGCACCAAGTAAAGCAATCACGTCAAAAATCTCTACACCTTTTGTCCAATTATCCTGATCGGCAGGAACTCGATATCGCAGAGGAAGTCCCTCGCTTAATGCGACATCTACCAAATTTTTAACCACCGTGTGAGGTCCACAAAACAAAAGATCAATATCTGAGTTAGGACAAAGATTTTCTCTTGCCCAAGACCCTAAAGCAATGGGTTGAGATTCAAACCACCCTGGCATTTCTCTAAAGCGACTCTCTAAACGCAGCCCTAGCCACCGAGAAAAAGACTCATTTTGAAAATGTAGATTATGTTTAACAATTCCCCGTGGAGTTAATAAGGGAGGAAGGAGGTAGATTTGTGCATTATCTAAATCGCTCTTATTTAAGAAAGTATTTCTTGCCATTTCACTATTGTATTCAAAGCTTCAATGGGTGTCATCTGTTGAACTTCAATATTTTTAATTCAATAAACGACCAGAATCTTCTTCTGTATTTTGTTCATTTATGGGAGCAAAAGACATTTGATTAGCTCCCAAAGAAGGATTTGATTCAATATCATCTAAAATTTTTTGTGCTTTTTTAACAACAGCCAATGGCAAGCCAGCCAATTGAGCAACTTGAATACCATATGATTTATTTGCAGGCCCCTTTTTTAAAGAATGCAAAAATTCAATTTTTCCCTTTCTCTCTACAATGCTCATATGAACATTTTTAATTTGCGGATAAAGAACTTCTAATTTTGTTAACTCATGGTAGTGCGTCGCAAATAAAGTCATGCAACGACAATGCCCTATGAGATATTCTAAAATAGCCTGAGCCAAACTCATTCCATCAAATGTACTTGTTCCACGTCCAACCTCATCTAAAATAACGAGTGAATTTAATGTTGAATAATTCAACATTTCAGCCGTTTCTTTCATTTCAACCATAAACGTTGATAGACCTTCTGAAATAAAATCGCTTGCTCCAATTCGAGTAAAAATTTTATCAAAAATAGGCAATTCTGCTTTTACACAAGGAACAAAGGAACCCATTTGAGCCAAAATGACTGTTAGTGCCACTTGCCTCATAATGGTGCTTTTACCAGCCATATTAGGCCCCGTTAGAAGCATACACTGATTATCCTGCAAACAAATACTATTCGGCACAAACGGATGAGCGACCTCTTGTTCTACAACCGGATGACGGCAAGACTCCAAATAGAGATTACGATTTTTCACCAACAGCGGACGACAATATTGATTCTCTAAAGCCAACCAAGCCAGTGAAGATTCGACATCAACTTCACTAACAGATCTTCCCAAATAAAGAAGTTTTGGTGATTGTTCAATAACTTTAAGCCGAAGATTATTAAAAATTTCAATTTCTAAATCAATTCGTTTAAATCGTGCCGAAAGAACCTTTTCCTCTAACTGTTGAAGTTCGGGCGTAATATAACGTTCTGCTTGGGTCAAAGTTTGACGTCTTTGATAATGTGATGGAATTTTATCTCGATGCGTATGGGTGACCTCAATATAGTATCCAAAAACATTATTGAAACGAATTTTTAAACTAGGAATTCCCGTTTTTTCTTTTTCACTGGCTTCCATTTGAGAAATAGCCTGTTGGCTATTTTG
>CAYMLA010000329.1:0-3552 GCA_964390785.1 uncultured Bdellovibrionales bacterium
CACTCCCCTATCTCAGAAGACTTTTGATAGAGATGACTCAACAAGGTTAGCCAATTCAATTCTCCACTGATAATTCGTTATATGTCAAAACTTCTGTCGCCTCATTAAAAAATGAAACAATATCTATTGTGTCATATAGAAAAAAATTCCATTTAGCCAAGTTGTTAACAATGTTTTAGCTTGGCTTACAGAGAAGAAATTGATATCGTTTTTAAACAATTGTCAGAGAAATCAAAGACAATGACATCACTTAGAATGTAAGTCGTGAAATATGCGATTCTAAAAAGCTCTTTGAAAATTTGATATGGATGATTACAGAAGAGCAGATCGATATCTGCACAAAAGCGTAAATGCTGCAAGAATTATGTTTCATAAACAGATTCTAAAAGCACTAAAAATTCTTCGAAAACTTTATCTTTTGAAAAGATGAACTCAATGCCATGTTTGAAACCTCATTTGTTAATGGAGGTTATTGATATGGCAATAAGAACTTACAAAAAAGATAATAAAATATTTTACAGTGTTTCTGTTCATACGCGAGGAAATGAAGACACAAGTTTGCGATTTCAGAAGAAGAGAATTAATATTGAAACTCTTCGTGAAGCGCAAAGACTTGAAAGAAAGCTTTTAGCAGAAATTATCGAGAAGGTTGCAAAGATTGAAGGACGTGGCCTTACTTGGGGTGAAATTATTAATCGTTGGGAAATTCAAGCCCGCATGGGCTATCTGGGTGATCAATATTTTAAAAATTACCCATTGATACAATCTCATGTAAATCGATTAAACCGATACACTAAGATTTGGCTTGATCGAAGAGCTTATGACCTTACCAAAGGAGATGGCCGACAAATTTTAAATGCAGCAAAAGTTGAAGGTGCAAAGCCTACTCTTTTAAAGCACATTAAAGGCTCGATTAATCTTGTTTACCAATGGGCGATTGAAGAAAGGCATGTTGTTGGTGTTCATTCTAGCCCTGTTGTAGGATTAAGCGTTGTCGATAAAGTAGAAAAAGCACCGAAGATTCTTACGCTAGATGAAATTCGAACTCTCCTTAGTATGGCACATGAAAAAAATCACTCTTGGTATCCCATCTGGGCATTTGCTCTCTTAACAGGCATGAGAAGTGGTGAGCTTAGAGCGCTACAATGGCGAGACATTGATTTAGAAAAACGAATTATTATCGTTTCAAAATCTTTTAATCCGCACTTAAGGAAAATCAAATGCACCAAAGCTGGATACTGGCGAAATGTGCCTATCTCAATCGATCTTGAAAGAATCATTCAAGATCTAAAAGGCAACAAAGAACCTGAACCTGATGGCTTCGTACTGCCCAGTAATTATAACTGGACAAATGGAACAGCATCAGATGTTCTTAGAAATTTTTTAAGAGATATTGGGATTGATAAGGATATTGTTTTTCACACGCTAAGAGCTTGTTTTGCCACTCATATGTTGGCTCAGGGTGTAGATCAAGCCACTGTTATGAAAGTTGGTGGATGGAGAGATCTTAAAACTTTTCAGATCTATGTTCGGCTTGCAGGCATTGAAGTTAAAGGAGCTACAGACGTGTTAGACGTTCTTCCCAAAATGCAACCTGTTATAAAAAGTAATATTGTGAATTTTAAATCTTTTTCAAAACATGCTTAATAAGTTTTGTTTGATTTTAATATTTCTCAGTATTTCTTGAAAACTGATTTCACAGCTTTTTGTTAGGGCTAAATATTTGATATTATAATTTATTTGTAGTCCGCTCCAATCATTTCTTTGTATAAAAAGAAGTGCCGTATCAACGGCACTTCTTTTTAAATCGAGCTTCAAGAGACTTAACCTGTTCCTTCTTGAATGTTTATAAATCATCGATTGCTTCCTATTTACTAACATGATTGAAATAGACCCATCTATTGAGCCAAACTTTACCATAAATATTATTTCCTAAATTGATATAGCAACTTTCATCAGGTTGACAAGTTTCGCCATTAGTATTTACAAACCAAAATTGACTCTTAATGGAGTCGTATTTTCCACCGACATTGAATTGATCAAAAACCTCGCGATTATCCGCAAATACCCAAGTCCAGATTTCAGATCCAAGCGTATTATCCAGATTAGAATTAAATGTTAATGAAACCGGGTTTCTAAAATCAGTAGCATTTGGAACGTGTACTGAAATCGGTTGCTCTGTACCTAAGTATACGCCTTGATTATCAATTAAAACAACCATTCCCCAACAGGGGTTACTTATACCACTATCACTTACGACCTCACATTTCCCATGAAGAGCTAAATCTTGTCCGCTTGAGACTTTCGCATGCACTGGAAGCGGCTGTCTTTTACCAGGTATTTGAATAAAAGACTCTGCTTTAATACTTGAGGGGAAGTCTGGAGTCTGGATATGAGAACTGCCTGCTAGACCCTTCCCCAAAGAGCTCGTTGACCACAAAATTATCGCTAGAGTAGAAATATATAGCTTCATTGAAGACCTCCTTACTAGTCACTGTCACGAAACTTGAAACAACCTAAAAGGTTAGCGACTGCGAATTGATTTTCAGAAGCGAAGGCCACAAATGCGACTGAAAGAGTGTTCAGACACAGTTAGCGAGCGAACAAAAAAGCAACTTCGCAATATCAATTAGTCATCTGAAACTATAGCAAATAAAATGCCATATATAATACGTTAAAATTTAAGCCAGGAGCCCTCGGTGAAATTGTAATTTTACGAGTTAATTCGTGGGATTATGATGTGGCTCACCAAAAGACATAGCCCACCTGATATTTTGGTTTTCGACCAAAATTGTCACATTTTTCAAGTTTTGTTATACTGTCCTTCCCCCTCTCCGTTTTTATTGGGGGTGTGGAATGTGCCAATGCCTGAATCTATAAATTCTGAAATAGCTTGGAAAGCTACACGTCTTGAGCGTTTAAGGTATAGAGCTCTAACGAGCGGATTATCGTCTGACTGGCCTTCGTTGTACCAGAACTTTTTTAACATAGAAGGACTCAATATGGTTGTACGATTTTTGTTCTACACTGATAATTCACAGAGATTATCAATCATTTTTGACTTAAACCGTGTAAATTGAGTCTCTCTGTGGGATGGATGTTGTTGACTTATAATTGAAAAAATTAATAACAGATATTCATCACGTATCTTTATATAAAATGAAGATCATTTTATAATTTTTATAATTGGAAAATTCTTAACAGTCTCTCTGTGACATGGATGTTGTCGGTTTATAATTGAAAAACTTAATAACAGATATTCATCACGTATCTTTGTATAAAGTGAAAGTTAGTTTATAACTTTTATAACTGAAGAATTCTTAACAAATAGCACATGTCAATGATCGATGAAACTCGATTCGTTTCTGAATTGCCGCTTTTGTAAGTTCTTGATCTTTTTCTTTGTTAACAATGACTATTTCTGGTGAAGAATAGGCTTGAAGTGGAGTTGCACCACCAATGGATAAAAATGGAATGACCTCATTTTGCTCTTTAACATAAAAATCAATGTGTTTCATTAAGTCTAAATGCGAATGAATGTCTTGAAAATAG
>CAYMLA010000330.1:0-3551 GCA_964390785.1 uncultured Bdellovibrionales bacterium
GCCGACGACAACGGCACAGCTATGCTCAACTGACACCGAATCCGAGCTGATAACCCCTTAGTGGAGGTATCAAACTATTTAGTGGCTGTTGCAAAATAGATCATTTCACAGCAGATTCAAGCTTAGCGTCAGCCTTAGTTTTACTCCAAGAAAATGATTTAACAATTTTATTGCACTGTTTTAAAGATTTTAAAAAGTTATTGTTCTGATCTACACAAGTAAAAATAACGGCATTATTGTTTTTTAAAAAAACAACTTGTCTTAATTTTTTTTCTTGCAATTCATTAACCAAATCAATCATAAAACCAGAATTCCCATCATGTTTAAAAAATTTTGATCCTAAAATCTTTAAACCATAATTGGAATAGCCTTTTATCCATCGAGCAACATATCTCTTTAATGTAATCTCCTCTTCTTGAAGCTGATCCAATCGAACAGTCAAGCGGCCTTCTTGATTTTTATCATCATCACTCACAAACAATGTTACAACTTCATGATTTTCTTCAGGTGGAACCAGTTGAACCCAACTTGAACCAGAAGCATGCAAGGTAAATCCTTTAGGGGAAATAAACCACCCCTTTTTATAAGATATAAGCATTGATGATGATGTTCCGGGATGAGGGGCAGAATAAACCGATGAAAAACAAAAAAAACATCCTAAAAACAAAAAATAACAAAAACAATGTAACACTTAATTCCTTTATCATTGAAAAAAATTTTATATAAAAATACACACACTCTTATTTTGTCATTTTTACCTGTAAATCTGAAAGAGGATGACAAATTTTTAGATCTTTGTCTAGGGTCATTGGTTTTGAATAAATTTGATAACTTCCAGTATGAGCGCTTGAGAAAAACAATATTTCTGAAGACGAAGAAAAAACAGGGAAACGAAATTCACCAGAAACATTAAGAATTCTATAAAAACATTCTTTTTCAAAATCTAGCGCTAAAAGAATCGATTTTTCTTCTTTAAATTTTTGAAAAACAACCCCCAATAACTTTGTCCCTTTCCACCAGTTCAAATCTCGATAAAAGCCTTGAGGGAGCAGAATTTTTTTTAACTGAGCTTTATTTTGATAATCATAAACAATCAATTCGATTTTGAAAACTTCAAACTGATCAATCTGTGAATGAGCGTTATCCTTCTTCTCATCCCCCCCTTGAGAATCTGTGTGCGACCTATATTGCGCATCGACTTCCATCCAAGCCAATTTTGATTGTCCATCCCAAGTTAAGCCTATTTGATGTTGAGATGAAGGTAAAAACAAAGCTTGAGACTTTTGCTTATTGCGAAAAATTTGAAATTTATTATTAATAAGACCCCAATAAACATAATCTTCAGAATTTAAAAAACACCCTCCAGCGTCTAGTCCTTCTTTAGCAGTCAATCTTTTAATTGTCCGATCAAAAAAATGACTCACATAAAGCTCTCCCCCAAGCTTAGCCTCCAAAATCCAATCCTTAAGAGGAACTGATTTTTGAATATTCAATTTTTTTAATTCTTCAGGATTATCTTTGATTTCATCCGTAATGCTTGTGTATAAAAATTGATTTTGATTAACAAAACGAGACCAAAAAGCATCTCCATAATGATAGGTTAATCGGTTCAATTGACTCTTATCTTTATCGAATTCATAAATCTGCCAATAACGATGAGCCTTTCTTTCGCGAGATTGCAAAAGAATTTTATTTCCTGATGAGTTAACATCATTAACAATATTTTCTCCCTCCAAATCAAGCTTATAAACATCTGGAATTTCAAAACTTTTTTCTTCATTAATCTGAATTTTTCCTTCTTCTTTTTTTGAAGTTTGGCAACTTAAAGCCATGATGCTTAAAGAAAAAAACATTAAGACAACAATTTTAAAAATATCAATTTTCATTCTATTTTCTGTGAGCCAATTCATAATTTTCTATCACTTTCGTTAAAAGACTATAAGGGGATTTTTCTTTAAAATCATTTTTTGAAAACCATTGAATAACTTGATTTGTTTTATTCAAATCATTTAAGGCTTGACCCTCTTTAACATAAACTGAAATATCATACTTCGTAATAAAATGTTTAAAATTAAACTTTTTATTTTTATTTTTATTTTTATTTTCAAAACATCGCCCTGGAAAAACCCACTGTTTTTTTAAAAAAGGAAGATATGCGTTTTCAACAACTGCGTATCGACAATTTTTTTTAAAAATTTGTGCCTCCCAAAACACAATTTTTTTTTCAACTTTAGGCTTACTCAGTGGCAAATCCAATTGACAACAATTCCGAAAACTATAACATCGTTTTTGAAGAGGACATACTGAGCAAAGCGGATTTTTTGGCAAACAAATTGTTGCACCAATTTCCATTAAAGCTTGATTCATTAATCGAGCAGAAACACCCTCTACCCAAGCATCAGAGAGCATTTGAATCTCTTTTTTTTCTCTGGATTTCCACCACTGAGTCCTCATTCCATGATATCGACAAATAAACCGAATAACATTTCCATCCACCACCCCAACGGATTGATTAAATGCAATGCTTGTAACAGCTCGAGAAGTATAATCTCCAAATCCAGGGAGTTGAATCAATTCTTCCCAATTCTGTGGAAATTCTCTTTGTGTTAATTCTTGAGCTGCTCGATGAATATTTCGAGCTCGACTATAGTAGCCCAACCCAGACCAAAGACTATAAACGTCCTCAATAGAAGAGTTTGCTAAAGCCTCTACATCTGGAAATCGATAAAGAAATTTGTGATAAAACGGAATCACTGCATGAACTGTTGTCTGCTGCAGCATCACTTCAGAAATCCAAATACAATAAGGATCAAATGTTTCTCTCCAAGGTAATTTTCTTTGATTTTTTTTGTACCAAGACAATAAAACATCTTGCTCATGAAGTCTATCATTCACAATAAAGGTCAATTTTTAATCATCTCCACCCGAAAAGTCTTAACATTTAACGGCATGACTTCTCCAGGATTAAAAATCAAATCACCCCAAACAAGAATTGGTTTTCCTGAACAAGGGGCAGAAGAGCACTCAACCCTCCACTTAAAATTATATCTAAAGGGACAGCTTGGATTTCCCGGAACAGTTGAAACAAAAGTGTTGCACTGATCCCCTGCCAAATCAATTCCTACATTATCGTTTGTTGAGTCATAAATGGCTTGAGTTGAACCAGAAGCATCATAAATCTTAAATAAATCTAACTCATTGTTAACAAACGCATCACAACTTGAGTCTCGATTTTTTAGACAATTCTTTTCACTCGAATCAGGCATCTCAGACACGATCGTCGCCCATGATGTGTCATTTTTTAATAATTGATAAAAATTATTCTTTAACATGTTCGCTGTCAGCTTACTATTGGTATAAATAACTTGTCTTTTTTGTTGATAAACAAGATTTAGATTTGTAAAAAACATCATCGTAATAAGAGAAGCAACAACGAGAACAATAACCATCCCCATTCCTTCTTCATTTCTAAGAAATTTTAATTGATAAAATTGTATTTTATCACCTCTACTTATTTTCATTACCTTCACTTTCTTCTCTTAATCGCCTCA
>CAYMLA010000331.1:0-896 GCA_964390785.1 uncultured Bdellovibrionales bacterium
AAATGTCTCCAATAATAGCACCATGTTGGTTTTTAAAAAAAAGCCAATTTTTCTTATTTAAAACAGGAACCCTAAATTGAGCTTCAAGAATATTATTGTCCAGAGGAGCACCCTCATGACGAAGAAAAGCTGTTAAACCCTTCCAATGCTTCTGCATGTATTTAACTGCTCCTCCAAGTTTGGAATTAGGCTCAACTCGTTTTTCGGGGAAAGCACTATCAATCCATTTTTTAAGCTCATTCATTAGTGGAGCTGTTTGTTTTTGATGGTAGAAAAGCCTTTCTGCATTAGTCATATTTTTTGTTTGATTTTCATTTTTATAAACCTTTGAAATAAGATTGAGAACATACCTCGACTCCTCAATAAAGTCTTGCTCAATTTCTTTAAAATTTCTTCTCCCGTGGATAAGACATAAAAATTCCAAAACCTCATGCTCTGAAAGCTCAACTTTATTGTGACTTAAAGCATCTGACATCACAGCAACCGGCTCTTTTAAGGTTCTTTTCTCCAATAATGATTTTAGATTTTCACCACTGTATTTTCTTCCAGTAAAATGCAATATTATTTTTTGATCTTCCACCTCTGAAAGTATGCCTGTGGTGTACATTCCTTTTCGATGCTTTTTATTTTCTTTTTGAAGTTCATTTTCTAAAATTAACGACAAAATCTTTGCTTTTGTGTCATCAACAAAAAAGAGTTTTCCATTGGGAGCTATTTTTATGATTTTTTTCTCTTTGCCCCATCAATAAAATTTGAAAACAAAATTTCTCCTTTGCCTACCTCCTTCCAATTATTTCGAATTGAGACTTTATCGACGTCACCGTTCCAGATTAAAGCAAACAACTCTCTTTCCACTAACTCATGACAAATAGATTTTTTTGAGTTCGGCCACCAAC
>CAYMLA010000331.1:906-3544 GCA_964390785.1 uncultured Bdellovibrionales bacterium
TTTCCTTTACTCAATCGTTTATGGAAAATCCAAAAGCCTTGACCATCATAAACCAATATTTTTAACGCCTTCATATTGCGACTTCGAAAAGCAAACATCGCTCCACGAATGGGATCTTTTAAAAGTTCATTTTTTGCAACTCCGCATAAGCCATCAATCCCTTTTCTGAAATCAATAAATCCAGTGTGAATATATATTGGAGTTGTAGGCGCGACTTGAATCATTGGAAAACCTCAATTCGAATCCCATTGCTTAATTCAAATCGAACAACCATCTTTTTATCAACTGAAGGTGATTTTGAATTAGATTGGCTAAATGGAACTGGTGTTAATTTTACAAAATTCGAGTCGTTCTTTAGCTGGGGCTGTTTCTTTGATTTTTTTCTTTCCCTGATCCAACCCTTTAATGTAGAAAGGGGAAGGCCGTTAAATCGCCCCACTTCGGTCATATTCCCTCCGGCATCAAATTCTCCAAGCACTTTTTCTTTAAACTCTTGACTATATTCTTCTGCCATTAAATCACCTCCTGGTTTTTTCTGGTGATTTAACTATAAAATTAATTTTTAATTTTGTTATGCAGAGCTATGGAACGGATACACAACAGAATAGAAAGCCCAGATCATTGAGGGATTTGACTTGTTTGGCTATTAAGGAATGCTCTCGACTTTACAGAAAGTAGCGAACGGAAGTACACGACAATTTCCATTTTTGTAATCTTTGTGTCCAATGTGGACCTGATAGAATTTAGGAATATTCGTTCGTTTAGCATAATAAAAGAGATGGGGAGAAAAATTTTTCTCCCCAGACTTACATTCAACAGCAAATAGTGGTTTTTTGTTTTGTAAAACAACAAAGTCAATCTCTCTGAGATCAACGTCTCGAATAAAACGAAGCTCCATTTTGTGACCTTCAGTATCTTCTTTATAATGACAATACTTTAACAGGTGTGAGGCAACTAAGTTTTCAAAGCGTGGGCCAGGGTTTTCAACTTCAGACCAATCCCAAAGATAAAGTTTTTGCGACTTTTTTACTGCTCGGATTTTTGGAGGGCCATAAGGCATAATTCTAAAACAATAATAAACCTGTTCCAATAAAGTGATCCATCGAGAAACGGAATTGGGTGAAACTTCTAAATCTTCTTTTAAAGAGTTAATCGATAGGATTGATCCGACTTTTGAGGGGAGAGCGTCGACTAAAAGCTCAATTAGTGAAATTTCTTTGATTATACTCAGGTCTGATAAATCTTGTCCAATTACCCGACTTATCCGCTCTCTTTGCCATCGGCGATGGAATAACTTATCGGCTAAAGTATAAGGTTCAGGGAATCCGCCAAATTCAAGCAGGCGTTTGAAAGTTTTTTCTTGCCCCTTTTTGTCCACCTCTAGAAGACTGAACGGGTGAAGACGGAAATAGAAAAATCTTCCAAATAAAGAGTCGCCACCCTTTCTAAAATGATCTAATTTTGCCGAGCCGGTTACCAGAATTTTCAAGGTATCTCCATACTTATCATATAGCCCTTTGAGGAGCGTGCGCCAACGAACATATTTATGAATTTCATCGAGAATAACAGTACCTAATTGGGGATCAATTTGATGTTTCATTATTATTTTTCGGTCATACAAATCATCCCAGTTTAGATATTGGTTTTTTTTAAGGGTGAATTGTTTTGCTAAAGTTGTTTTGCCGACTTGTCTAGGCCCCCCAATAAGAACCATTTTATGTTTCAAATCTTTTTTAATTTGCTTTTTAAGCAATCTATCAATCATCATAGAACTAATTATTGAGCACGAGTAAAGTTCAGTCAAGTGAATAATGCTAACGAGTAAAATTCACTTGACTGAATTTTACTCGTTAGTGGATCTTAGGCGGGTAGCTGAAAATATTTTTAGCAGAATTTTAAAACCTATTGGTTGCGAATTGCTATTCTGACTGAAAACTTACTCATAAATTAAATGTCACAAAATGTGCGCTTGGTCATTTTTAGAAGCCTACTGAATTTATTAAGGGACGAGTTTTTGCGCAACACAGGATTACTATCCAATAAAGGATTTAATGCTAATATCTTCATCTAAATTAGGCCAGTGGACACCGTATCCACTGGGAGAAATTTCAAAATTCCTTAAATCTTCTAGCGATGCAGAAACTAATCTGGGAAACCATGCTACGGGTATGGCAACCACCCTACCGTCACTTAAATCAGCGATAATTTTTTCATCATCAATTGTTATTGATAATATTGCAATGTGATCAACACTTAAGTTTTTAGCTGTTTGATTCATGCCATTTCTTCCATTCTTTTAAAAGTAAATCTAAATTTTCATTAACAGTTTTAACAACTTCTTTTTGCTCTTTAGGTTTTAAATTATAGGATCTTGATACTGCAACTGGCGCTAACCACAATTTCATTTCACCATTTCGTCCAATGACATGAATATGTGGCGGCTCCAAGCCTTCTCTCGTATAGAAAAAGAACCTAAGTCCATTTTTTCTAATTACAGTTGGAATACTCACTCCTACGTTAGTTCGATTATAAAATATAGCACGCCGCAGAACGTTCAGTCATCAAACAAATTATTAAAATTGGCAAAACGTCAGAAAATCTGTGGTTAAATGTGATACGCCGCACTCCGCTGTACCTG
>CAYMLA010000332.1:0-3509 GCA_964390785.1 uncultured Bdellovibrionales bacterium
TAAACTTTGAGCTGAGGGAGAAACACGAACAATCCCCGGTAAAGCAGACAGTTGATTTTCAATTTTCTTTAATAATCGACGATGTTCAAAATTAGTTTCATCGAAAGGATAAAGAGCAAAATAATAAAGAAACTCCTCTTCAACTGCCCATCGCTTTACTGAAATGTTTTTGATCTGTTGAGGCAATCGAAAACGTATATTTTCAATTCGAGTTTCAACACTTTGAATGGCATAGTCAATATTTTCATAAGATGGAGAAAAATAAAGATTAATTGATGAAAGACCATTTAAGGAATCTGAAGTCATTTTTTCTAAACCAATAAGACCACTTAAAGCTTCTTCAATGGGAAAGGTAAGAAGTCTCTCAACTTCTTGAGAAGAAGCTCCCGGTAGAGCAACATTAATTGATACCCCATTAAATTGCCATGGTGGTATCAGATTTCGCTTTAAGCCAGGCAATAATATCAAACCACAAACACAAACAAAAACAACAATCAAATTAACAAGAAAACTTCGTTTTACAAAATAATCAAAAAATGAATTCATAAACAACTACTTCCTTTGCGAGATAAAACAAACAGAATCTCCATCTAAAACTTGAGCAAGAATAATTTTTTGCTTCCAAATTTGAAATTGATAGCGAACTAAGTTCATTCGCTCATGCAAATAAGCATCCCGATGAACAACATAGTCTTCATACTCCATACGCCCAGACTTCAATCTTTTTTCTGCTTCATTCTGTTTTTTCTTTAGCAAGGATTCTCTTTGAATTGAAAGTTGCACTAATTTTTTAAACCTAATCAGATCACTGAAAGCTTGCTTGTAATTTCTTTCCCATTCTTTTAAATTTTTATCGGCTTCTAATTCAACCAATTGTTTTTCTACACGAGCGATTTGAATTTTATCATCCAATGAACTTTCAAAAAATGGAAAAACAAGATTAATCGAAAATTCCAATTGATCATTACCGTAGGACTCTAGTTCCCCATTATAAACAGTTTTCCCCTTACTTCTTGAAAACCCCATATCAAAACTTAAATCAAAACGAGAATCATCCATTGTTTTTTTAATTTTTTCATCCAATGCCTCTTTCTTTTTAACAAAGGTTTTCCATTGCTCTGTCGTTTTGAAATCACCGTTATCCACTTCTGGAAAAGAACTAAAATAAGGGCTTGGGTCACTAAAAATTGTTGAACGATCGATATCACATGAAACATGTTCCGCAAGAACCAAAATTCGTTCAAGATAATTTTTTTCTGCTTCTAATGTTTTTTTTTGAATGTCAATAAAATCAGATTCAGCTGATAAATAGTTTAGATGATTAATTTGTTTTTTCTTGTAAAAACCTTGAATATAAGAAAAAGTATCTTTAGCACTCTTTTCGACTTGAAGATAAATTTGATACAATTGATGCTTTTCATAAGTTTCGGCATAATGAACTGCAGCCAACAAACAAGTGTTTTTATTTTGCCTTTGACGATCCAACTGATGAGACTCATACAATAAATTATAATATTGCTCTTGAAATCGAAGACTTCGACCAAAAGCATTTTTCCATAAAGATTGAGAGACGCTCGCGTTCCATTTAGAAGACACAGTTCCAAGCATGCTGTAATTTTGATCAGCGACCTCCCAATTTTCAACTTTAAACTCTGTTCCCCACGGCGTTTGTTGAGACAACTCAATAAAATGAGTCCATGTATTATCATTATAAACTTCGTCAACAAGATCTAAACTTTGCTTAAACTCTAAAAATTGACTCGAAAGTGAAAGCTTTGTTTTAAACAAATCTTGTGCGACTGATCGCTCTAAAAATGACTTTTTCTCTATAGCCTGAGAATAAAGATAATCATTATGATGAGTTTGATAATGCTTAATAGCATCGAAAATTGAAAATCTGGTTTCTATATTTAAAGTTGAAGCGACAAGCATGGAAGAAAACAAAAAACAAGCCATCACTATAATTTTAAAACTCAAAATCCCCCCCCCCAAAGAAATTTTTAAAAATAAACCACAACTTCTTATTGCTGTCATCTTACAAGTTAAATGGAAATTGACGCTGAAATTATTTCAAAATAAGACTCTGTCCAAAAAAGCTTTACTCAAAGCTAACGGCCATTTTTTAAAAAATCTTTTAAATGTTCTCTTTGACTCAATTCAACTCTTGCAAACTGGACAAACCCAACGGATTCATCTATAGTCCCATTTGAAACTGTAATAATAATTTTGTATTTACGATGCCTATGAACCAGAAAAACGATCAACACATTGGATCAATTCTTATCAACGGACGCTCTACGGCCGGCACCCACACCTCTATTGTATTGCCTCAATATGACTTAGCATTTGATGTCGCCCCTGGAATTGATCCCCTTTACAGTGTTTCCAATTTTTTTATTTCTCATGGGCACATGGATCACGCTGGCGCACTGCCTTATATTATTTCCTTTCGCAACCTTAACAAAAATCAAAACACTCATATTTTTGTTCCTGAAGCTCTTTACAATCCTTTATTTAAAATCATTCAACTTTGGGAAGAGATTGAAGAACACCATTACCACTTTAAGCTAACTCCACTTACGCCAAACGAAGTGATTCCCTTAAAAGGTTCTTATTGGGTTAAATCATTTAAAACCGATCATCGCATTCCATCTTTAGGATACCTTTTATTTGAAACAAGAAAAAAACTAAAAAAAGAATTTTTTGGTCTTCCAGGACAAGAATTAGCGGAACTTAAACGAAAGGGCATTCAAATTGAGTCCACGGTTTCTCTTCCCCTTATCGGCTACTCCGGAGACACAAAAATTGAAGCCTTGATTGAAAATGAAGAATTCTGTCGCTGTCAAACCGTCTTTATTGAATGCACCTACTTAGATGAACGAAAAACAACCGAAAACGCCCGAAAATGGGGACATATTCATTTAACTGAATTACTGCCCCATTTAGACCAATTCAAATCCGAAAAAATTGTGTTATTTCATATCTCCGGACGCTACAGCAAACAACAAATCAATGAAATTCTCGATAAACGAATCCCCCCCCAAATTCGTCCTCGAATTATTCCCTTTCCTAACCGCTAGATTCTTGATATGTAGTAGCTGCGGCAAAACAGCCAACTTTTTCGTTGGCTCCGCTCAAATGTGTAATTTCTCCCTCAATTTTTTAAAAAAAGCTATTGAAATCACAAATTATTAATGCTAGTAGATATAGTTCATAATTTTTTTTTGAAGGATGAGGTTATATCATGGCAAAGAAAGTTGGGCGAATCAAAGTTATTTTAGAATGTACGGAAGCCAGAAAAGAAGGCAAACCTCCATCAAGATACATGACCACTAAAAATAAACAAAAAACACCTGGTCGTATTGAAAAGAAAAAATACAATCCCTCTTTGAAAAGATACACTGTACATAAAGAGACAAAATAATCTATTTCTTTTTTTGAAAGCACGACAGTACGTCGCAGTGAGATTTGAGCGAAGCCAACGAAAAAGTTGGCTGTTTTGCACCAGC
>CAYMLA010000333.1:0-592 GCA_964390785.1 uncultured Bdellovibrionales bacterium
AGAATCTTATTTCTAATTACAAATAGTTGCTGCTGCAAAACAGCCAACTTTTTCGTTGGCTTCGCTCAAATCTCACTGCGAAAACAACCGTGCAGACTCAATTGTTTTGGTTATAAAAAGCTGAAAACTGATAACTGAAGATTGTAGGCTGCGGACGAAACGAAGTGGATTTCGCGTTATTTGATGTTGATTTTAATTTTTATTGAGATCTTTTTTTATATTTGAAGATTTTTTGTATACATTCAGAGAAATTTATTCTACAAAGAGATCATGGCGAAAGATGATTTAGCTCAATTAGAAGGAAAAGTTGTGGATGCTTGTGCCGGTGGAATTTATAAGGTGCAGCTTGAAAACAATGTTGAAATTTCTGCAAAGCTTTGCGGAAAAATGAGACGTTTTAACATTCGTGTGGTCGTTGGAGATCGAGTGACTGTTGGTGTTTCACCTTATGATCCGACTCATGGTCTTATCATATATCGTCACAAATAGTTTTTTATAGCCATGTCGTGTCTAAAGTGTTACATCCCATTTAAATCAAGTTTTTATAAGAGGAGCATGAGGTTATTTGTATGGAACAAGCGTTTTTAACTTT
>CAYMLA010000333.1:602-3508 GCA_964390785.1 uncultured Bdellovibrionales bacterium
CCTCAAAATCTGTTCAGGCGGTTTTAAGTTTAGTCGATGAAGGGGCGACTGTTCCGTTTATTGCACGATATCGTAAAGAAAAAACAAGTAATTTGGACGAAGTTCAAGTTCGTTCTGTTATTGATCTTCATGAAGAATGGCAAGAAACTGTCAAGCGGAAAGCATTTGTTTTAAAAGAAATAGAAACACAAGGAAATTTAACTCCAGAACTAAAAAAACGGATTGAAGTTTGTGAAAGTTTAGCTGGCATTGAGGAAATTTATCGTCCATTTAAAAGAAAGAAAAAAACGAAAGCAACCATTGCTCGAGAAGCTGGCCTTGAGCCGTTGGCCGATTGGATATGGCAATTGGGGCATGGTGAGATTCAAGACTCTACAAGTCTAGAAGTTAAAGCAAAAGAGTTTCTTAATCCGGCTGCAGGGTTTGTCACCTATGAGCTTGTTTTAAAGGGAGCTCAAGATATCATCGTTGATAGGATTCATAACAATCAAGAATTAAGGCAACTTGTTAGAGATGATTATTTTCAAAATGGAAAAATGGTTTCTAAAAAAGGGAAAAAGTATAAGGACAAGTCAAAATATGAAATGTATTCTGATTTTTCAGATTCTGTTAAAAATTTAAAAGAGTCCAAAGCTTCTCATCGTTATTTAGCGATGAGGAGAGGATGGAATGAAAGTGAACTAACAGTAGGAATTGAGGGGGCTGAAGAGAAGATTCTTGAGCATTTTACTCGTTTTTCTTGTACTCATCCAGATACTGTATCATCTGATTTTTTAAAAACTTCTGCTAAAGTTGCTTTTATAAATCATGTTCATCCGTCGATTTCAAATGAAATTCATAAGGAGTTAAAGCAAGAAGCTGATGCTCACGCGATTCAAGTGTTTGCCGAAAATGTAAAGCAAGTTTTGTTATCTCCTCCGTTTGGATCCTATTGTGTTTTGGGAGTTGATCCCGGCTTGAGAACGGGATGCAAAATGGCATTGGTTGATAAATCGGGTCATTATATTTCAAATACGGTTTTGCATACTTTAGGTGAGGGAGCAGAAGAGAAGGCTAAAAAACTTTTCAGTGAAGTTTTTAAGCAAATATCAATTAAAGCAGTTGCTATTGGAAATGGAACTGCAGGAAGAGAAACTGAAATTTTTTTTAGAAAAGTTTTTAAAGATTTGGGATCTGAGATTCCTATTGTTATGGTTAACGAATCGGGAGCCAGTATTTATTCCGCTTCAGATTTAGCTCGAGAAGAGTTTCCTGATTTAGATTTAACAGTAAGGGGAGCAATTTCAATTGCTAGAAGATTGCAGGATCCTCTAGCTGAGCTTGTTAAAATTGAACCTAAAAGCATTGGGGTTGGACAATATCAACATGATGTAAACCAAGTTCAATTGAAAAAAACTCTTGAAGCAGTCGTCGAGTCTTGTGTCAATAATGTGGGAGTTGACGTTAATACAGCTTCTCGATCTCTGTTGACTTTTGTTTCTGGAATTGGCCCTGCAATAGCAAAAAATATTGTTGATCACAGACAAACTAAAGGTTTGTTTACAGAACGTAATGAGCTTACTGATGTGAAGGGATTTTCCTCTAAAATTTTTGAACAATCCGCTGGTTTTTTAAGAATTAATGATGGCAAGGTTTTGCTTGATTCAACAGGGATACATCCAGAAAGATATAAAGCCGTTCGTGATATGGCAGGTGAGTTAAAGGTATCAGTTAAGGAATTAACTGGACTGAATGCAAAAAAACTTTTGGAGTTACGAACAAAGTGGGCTGAACTTATTGGAGAATACACTTTTAACGATATAGTTAGCGAATTAGAAAAACCGGGAAGAGACCCCCGAAGAGAGTTTAGTGTATTTCAATTTAGAGATGATATTTTTGAAGTTAAAGATGTAAAAAAAGACATGATTTGTCCTGGCATAGTAACAAATGTAACAAATTTTGGAGCCTTCGTAGATATTGGGGTTCATCAAGATGGACTTGTTCATATATCCGAGCTTTCGTCTTACTTTGTTAATGACACTCGAAAAGTTGTAAAACCAGGCGATACTGTTAAAGTTAAAGTTATAAATGTTGATTCTGATAAAAATCAAATTTCATTAACCATGAAGCTTGCTGATAAACCATTGGTGAGACAACGCTCTTCAAATGACAGAAAACAAAAAAGTGAGACTAAATCTGAAGATAAACGAAAAAATAGAGATCATTCTTCTGACAAGACTCAACCAAGAAAGTCATTTTCAAAAGAAAACTCTGAGTTTAAGGGAAGGCCTAAGTCATCTCAATCACGATTCAAATCTTCATCCTCTCAAGGGAGACCGCAAAAACCACAAAGAAAGCCTTTACAACCATTTAATAATCCATTTGCGGCTTTGGCTAATATAAATAAAGAGAATGAATAAAGTGAAATATCAAACAAAATCAATTCTTATTTTATTTCTTCTCTATCTTTGTATGTGTTCGTTTTCTTTTGCTCAAGTTGCAGATGATTCAACTGATAAATTTTATAGTGTAAAGGGCGAAACGCTTATTGAAAAAATATTGATTACAGGAAATCGAAAAATAGAAAATGATGCTATTCTAGCTCGTCTTAAGTCAAAAGAAGGTGGGGTATTTAGTTTAGAACAAGTCAGTCAAGATGTCGATTCTCTTTTTGAAATGGGTTACTTTTATAATATTGAAGTTAAAAAGATTGCTCGTTCAGGTGGACGAGTGGTTTTGGCTTATGTCATTACTGAAAAGCCGTCAGTTGTTGAAATTTTATATAAAGGCAATAAAGAAGTTAATGATGATGAAATGGCCGACACAACTGGATTGCAGGCTTATCAAATTCTCAGTTTAAATGTTGTTCATGACGCTATAGAAAAAATTGAAAAGGTTTATGAAGATAAAGGTTATTTTTTAGCACG
>CAYMLA010000334.1:0-3497 GCA_964390785.1 uncultured Bdellovibrionales bacterium
ACCACTGCGACCACCACGGCCACCGCCGCCGCCGCCAATACCACCACAACCGCCACGACCACCGCCGCCGCCACTTCGTGATTCCATTGGCTTAGCTTCATTGACTTTAATTGTTCGACCATCAAATTCTTCACCATCAAATTTTTCAATTGCTTCTTGAGCCTCATTATCATTTGACATTTCAACAAAAGCAAATCCTTTACTTCGACCAGTATCTCTATCTGTGATCAATTTAGCAGATTCAACAGTCCCACATTGTGAAAACTTATCCATTAATGAATCTTCAGTTACAGAAAAGGGAAGATTTCCCACATACAATTTTTTGCCCATTTAAAATTCTCCTCTTAAAATGGAATTTGCACTCGCTCAAGATCAATTCGACAGAAACCTGGAAAAATCTCAGAACAGTTGCTTGTTAAACTTATTTTTTAATTAACACAGTCCATAATTCTTTGCAACGGAAACAAATTCACCCAGAATTTGATCCTAAAAGCCTAAAATTACAACTAACCATTTGTTTTTATTTGAAATTTTAAATTTTTTTAAAGAAATCATAAAAATCAATTTATGAAAAAATAACTAAATCAACAAATTTTAGATACCTCAAATGGGGACAAACATGGGGATAGGGATGGTCAGCGCCTTGTCCACTCACACGGAACACTTGCCCACGCTTTCGAGACTTTGAAAGAGAATGTTGAATAATTTTAAAAAAATCATCAAAATTTATATGACTGGAACAAGAACTTAAAACAAGATGTCCTCGTTCATCAACACATTTTGCAGCAGCAGAAAACAACTCAATATACTTTAAAATGGCTCCTTCTTTATGCTTTTCAGATCGGGCTAGTGATGGTGGATCACAGACAACAATATCAAACAATTTATTGTTTTGAAAATCATACTTAAAAATATCAACACACTCCATCTTATGAGCTGATGGATTCAAGTGATTTAAATCCCAATTTATTTTTGCTAAATTTAAAGCTTCTTGAGACACATCAACACTAACAACTTGTTTTGCGCCACCAACCCCTGAATAGACGGAAAACCCTCCTGTGTAACTAAACAAATTCAAAACCGTTCTATTCTTTGAAATCAATTTTATATAATTACGATTTTCACGTTGATCCAAAAAAAATCCAGTTTTTTGCCCACTAACAAAATTAACTTCAAACACACAATGATTTTCAATGACTTGAATACTCTCTTCGCTCAAAGATTTTCCCCAAAAAAAAGCATTCACCTTTAAATCACTTCGAGGCTTTAAATACACCGACTGACAAGGAGTGTTCTTTAATATCCATAAAGCCAACCACTCTTGATCCCAAAACTCATAAGGGCCTTTTCCATCAAACTGAATAACAGCGACATCGGCATACACATCACAAATAATCCCAGGAAGGTAATCTCCCTCACCATTAATAAGACGAAAACAATTTGTCGATTGATGGTCATCAAAAAGAAATTTTCTTAATTGAACAGCCGCACAAAGCATTTGTTCAAAATACCTTTGGTTGGGTTGTTGCTTTTGAACAGATAAAACGCGAACTGCTAACGAGCTTTCAGGTGAATACAATCCCCAACAAATAAATTCATTTTTTGATCCAACGACCTTACATAATAAAGCTTTATCAGTATGATCCAATTGA
This sequence comes from uncultured Bdellovibrionales bacterium, assembly GCA_964390785.1. Lineage (GTDB taxonomy): Bacteria > Bdellovibrionota > Bdellovibrionia > Bdellovibrionales > CAYMLA01 > CAYMLA01. The sequence goes on from CAYMLA010000334.1 coordinate 1,653, forward strand.
GACAATGCCTCTTTGTATAACCAAGGATCTCCTTGCAAAATTGTCTTTTTTAAATTTTTTCTAAGTCGAACAACAAACGCCATTTCTTATTATACCTATTGAAATTTTTCTGCTTTTTTAATCCACTGATCAAGATCTGCTTCGGTAGGGTCATGAGGTTTACCTGGATGAATGATTCGTGCAGAACATTTTTCTGCAGCACGAACTATATCCCTAAAAGGTCCAGCCTTATGATCTTTAATATAGGCTTGCCTCCGATTATTATAAGAAAAAATTCTTTTATTAATTGCTATACACTCATCACAAGCGGTGCAGCGCCTACTGTCTACCCAAGCCACTTCACTTATTGTTTTTTGTTTTTTTAAAACCACATCCTTTTCGCCTTGATCAAATTTAACTTCTTCAAGTTGACCTGAAGAAGAAAAACTAAGATCAGATAAATCTCCTCCGCCTAGTCCAAACAACTTTTTTGCCAAACCCCCCATTGCTTGTTGAACAGCCTTTTGACCAACAAGTTTCAGTTCTTCATTTTTTTTCTCTTCTAAATCGCTTAAAGCCTGTTCTTTATCTTGGTTCCACAATTTAATTAAACGACGTCTTTCTTCTAAAACAAAATAATTATTAATTCCCGCAATCTCTTGAAGAGAAGTCCAAGACTCCTTTTTAAATCGAGCCAAACTAATGACTTTGTTTGAAGGCATTTTTTTAACTAATTCACCATTTTCATTTTTTTTAAACACAAAAGGAATACGAATTTTCTTATAAGAAGAATCAAGATCAAGATAATCACTTAAATGAACAAGCTTAGTGTCTTGAACAAAAGACGGCAAATCAAAAAAAAGAGACTCAAATTCAGGCTGATTACATAATAAATCTCCAACAGTGATATTAAATTTCTCTTTTGTCTGCTGATTATTCTTTACACATGACATCTCATATGAAACCCATGGTTTATCCATCTCAGGATTTCCAAACAAATTAAATCGAAAACCAATTGTTCCTGGCATTCCAGGGTCATAAACAAAAATGGGGTAAGTCCTTGAACTCAACACTTCATTTATTGACTCAGGAAAATCAAGAACAAAAAATAACGAGCTCCCACTATAATTAAGTCCCTGTTGAAATGTATTTTGAACAGTCGGCTCATATAAATTCACTTGAGTCACAAAAGTTTCTGATGCAATTAAGGGCAATTTTTCCCAACTTAAAAATCTTGGTTCCACTTTATTTTGATGACAAATCATTTTAACAGGAAGATTTAAACTCAGTATTTTTAAAAACTTTCCGAATTCATCTTGAATTTTTTCGAGTGAAGAAATCTCTATAACAAAACAAGGAAGAACAGCTATTTCATCATCATTTAAATCATCAGAACTGAATTGTTCAAAAAATTTCTCATGAAAACCCATTTCATACTGTGCACTTGAGTCTAATCGAGCAATCCTCATCAGCTTAAAAATCTTAACAACTTCACTAAAATGATGTGTTAAGGCCTCTATGATTTCGGACAAATCAGAATCAAATGAATAAAAACAGGTTGAAATTGGCTGGTCTTCTAATCTTTTTTTCCACTGTTTGAGCTGTTCTAGAACAAATTGCACTCGAACTTTTTTCTTTTGATCTATCGGCGTTTTTGAAGAACTTAAATTTAAAGATTCAGACAGTATTTTTAAATCAATCGTTTCAAGACCGAATTCACCAACAGTCCCTTTTAAATAATCTTCAGAAAGACCTTTTTCATAATATTCAGCTAAAGCTAAAACATCATAAGCATTTGAAATTGCAATATCAATGTCAGCCAAAAAACTCTTCCATCTTGTTTTATAATTCTCATCAAAAATATTT
>CAYMLA010000335.1:0-2272 GCA_964390785.1 uncultured Bdellovibrionales bacterium
GTACGACTCGTTCGATTTGAACTCGCGCGCCTCAAATTTGACTATTTTGCAACAGTCACTATATAATCATTAATTATCTTTTGAAATTCTTCTGATTTGAATTCCATTAATTTTTGTTCTCCGGAATCTAAGTTTTTAATTGAAATTTTATTTTCTTTAAGTTCCTCGTCGCCAAAGATTAAGGCAAAGTGAGCGTTTATTCGATTGGCTTTGTCTAATCGTTTTTTTAGATTACCCGATCGAATAATTTCAATAGGATTTTGATGTTTTCTCATTTGTTGGGCAATCAACAGAGCTTGCTCTTGTGCTTTTTCTCCAAGTGGAATAAGAACAAAAGGGCGCTGTGTTTTAAGTGGGGATTTATCCATAAGCAACATCCAACGTTCAATCCCAGCTCCCCAACCAACAGCAGGCGTTGTCGGGCCTCCCATTTGTTCAACTAATCCATCATATCGACCTCCAGCAAGAATGGCTGATTGCGAGCCTAAATGGGGTGTGGTGAATTCAAAAACAGTATGAGAATAATAATCAAGTCCACGAACTAATTTGGAATTAATTTGAAATGGGATGTTAAGAATGTTGAGTTGATTAAGAGTTGAATCAAAAAAGAGTTTTGATTCTTTATTGAGATGATTTTCTAATTTTGGAGCATTTTCAATAATTTTTTGGTCTTTGGGATCTTTTGAATCAAGAATTCTTAATGGATTTTTATGAAGTCGTTGTTGGCTATCGATAGAGAGATCATTTTGAAAAGGTTCAAGAAATTCAATTAAGTTCTTTCGATATTGATTTCGACTCGAAACATCTCCTAATGTGTTGATTTCAATTTGAATGAGAGATTTTATACCTAATAAGTGAGCTAATTGCCATCCGAGTTCAATGACTTCAGCATCAGCAAATGGACTTCCGTCTCCGATGTGCTCAACACCAAAAGAATGAAATTGACGTTGTCGACCTTTTTGTGGGCGCTCATGACGAAAAAAAGGACCAAAGTAGCACCATTTAAGAGGCAATTGGCGTGTGAGTTTGTTGCTTAAAAAAGCACGAACAATTGCGGCTGTTCCTTCGGGGCGAAGAGTGATTTCTTCACCGCCACGATCTGTAAAGGTATAAGTTTCTTTGGTAACAATATCAGATGTGTCTCCTAAGGTGCGGTGAAAGACGTTTGAAAATTCAAAAATTGGAGTGCTGACAGGGGCAAATCCAAAAACTTCAGCAGTACTAAAAGCCATTTGTTCAATGTAACGCATTAATCTATAATCATCGGGTAAAACATCATAGGTTCCACGAACGGTTTGAAGTTGAGCCATTTTTTCCTCTCTGAGAAAACAAGTGAGTATTTGCTAATGAAATTTAAAAAGCACTCATAATCAAGTGAGATGAGAATTAGCTTTTAGTTATAATACAATCTGTAGATTGAAAATGAATTGCTTTTTAGTATTTTTCAAATACATTTTAAACGATCGTTAATGGTTTTGCATTTAAAAAATGGAATCATTGTGTTAATCTCAGAAAAACTTTGAGATTGATGGTGCTTATTGAAATTTATTGGTGTTTGGAGTTCTGATGATGGTGTTGCCTAAAATGAAAATAGGATCAGTTGAAGTTGATGTTCCAATTATTCAAGGAGGGATGGGAATTGGCGTGTCAAATTATACTCTAGCAGGAGCCGTGAGTCAAAATGGTGGACTTGGTGTTTTGTCGAGCGCATCTCTCGATCGAGTTGTTTCTGAACGCCACAAAAAGCGTTTTAATTCAAGAGAGGCTTCCGCTCAAGATGTAATGGATGCAAAAAAAATCAGTCAAGGTAAACCTATTGGGATGAATATTATGGTGGCTACGGTTAAACATTATGAGTCATCTGTTTTAGGAGCAATGGACGGAGGAGTGGATGTTATTATTAGTGGTGCAGGGTTGCCGATGAGCCTTGTTGATATTGCAAAAACGCATTCGCGGTATGATGAAGTTGCTTTAGTCCCTATTGTTTCATCAGGTCGAGTGATGGAGCTAATTTGTAAACGTTGGCAGCGTAAGGGGCATTTGCCTGATGCCGTTGTTGTTGAAGGGCCTAAGGCCGGAGGACACATTGCTTGGCGAACACGTGATGAAGCTTGTTCTTCGCGAAATAGTCTTGAAATTCTGGTTGCTGATGTGATTGAAGTGGCAAAAAAATATGGAGACATTCCTGTTATTGCAGCAGGTGGAATTTATTCTCATCAAGATATTGTTGATTATTTAAATCGAGGTTGTGTTGGTGTTCAAATGGGAACCC
>CAYMLA010000335.1:2282-3492 GCA_964390785.1 uncultured Bdellovibrionales bacterium
TTGCTGTTACAAAAGAATCAGGAGCAAATCAAAAGTATAAGGAACAGGTTGTTGAATGCACTGAAGCAGATATTGATTTGACGGATCGTGTGGGATCGCCATGTGGGTTGTTATTTCGAGTTTTAAAAAGTTCTCCTTTTTATCAAGAAGCTTTAGATCACAAAAGAAGACCAAATTGTAATAAAGGTTATTTGTTAAACAATGGACATTGTGATGCTAAATTTTCAAATGAAAAGTCTTTTTGTATTTGCAATGGTTTGTTATCAACCATTGGCATTGAAAAATCAGAAAAAGAGCTTTATACCGTTGGAAGTTATGCCTATCGGATTGATCGGATTTTGTCAGTCCGCGAGTTAATGAATGAACTTAAAGGCCTTGAGAAAGAAGTTGATTGATTGTTTTTTCAAATTTTTTTATGGTTTCAAGTGGAATTCGAGGGCAAACGGTTAGACCAAAAATAATTCCCCATGTCAATTCAATTTCTTCAAATGATTTTTGTGGAAAAAGAGTTTTAATTTTTTTGAAATAGCTGTCTTCGTAGTTTAGAAGTGTTTTTCCAATTTCTGTGTTTCTTATTCGATGATGAGCATAAAAACTCAAAAGATGAGGACTCATCATTAGTTTTTCCTTGCTTTGTAAAATTGAACAAGTCATTCCTTTTTCTTGGACTAATTTTATTCTTTCAGAGTTTAACCCTAATAGATCATCTCCAATGAGTTTAACGGCTTCATTTATAATATCCATGCGGGATCGTCCAAAGTAGTAGTAAATGAGTGATCGAGTGACTCCGCTTGATCGCGACAGATCAGACATTGACCATTTGAGGTGTCCTTTTTTGAAATCCAGTTCAATGGCTTTATTTAGTGTTTTCCAATAGAAAGCATCTTTCTTTTTTTGAGCTAAATCAGTATTAGTCATAAAGCAGACTCCACTTGGTTTTCTCAGTAGGCTACAGGTTATAGTTTTCAGCTTAAAAATCAATTTTCTGAACGGTGAAGTTTGCTGATAACGGGAAACCAATAATTGATTGAACAACTGGCTGCGACTTTAACAGAATAATACATTTATAGAGTAGTTTTTTTATTTTGTGATATAAGTCTGAAAAAATTTCATGCAGTGTTTGCGTTTAAAAATAACTTGATATACTCAGTGGCTGTTGCAAAATAGTGAGATTTGAACGAAGCCAACGAAAAAGTTGGCTGTTTTGCAG
>CAYMLA010000336.1:0-3489 GCA_964390785.1 uncultured Bdellovibrionales bacterium
GGTAGCTTAGATTTTTACTGCGTTTTTTGTAAGGCAATTTCGCAACAGCCACTATATAAATCAGCAAATGCAGAAAAATGTCGAAGGACTTAAGTCGAGCTGTACTAGATTTGAAAAATCATCTTGTCAACGTTCATAACGTTGATATAATAAACGTTATGAACGTTGACCAAATAAATGCTTTATTACTAAATGGTGAATTGGATAAAAAGGGGCTTTTTCCCAAAATTGAAATTTTGGAAAAAAGCAAAGTTCAATTTGAATTTGATTTTGGCTTGCCTCGGTTGCCCAGTGAAGCTGGAATTTTGTTTATTAGAGGGCCTCGGCAGTTTGGCAAAAGCACTTGGTTGGAAATGACCCTTAAACAACACATTGAAAAATATGGAGCTGGATCTGGTCTGTACCTTAATGGCGATGAAATAGTTAATTCAGATCAACTGCTGGTTAAATTGAGAGAATTGGTGAATTTGTTTTCTCCTAAGGCTAAGCACAAGGTTATATTCATTGATGAAATAACGGCATTGAAGCATTGGGAAAAAAGTTTAAAAATATTGTCTGATCGCAATGAGCTGAGTGATATTTTGGTGGTTACGACAGGGTCAAAAGCCACTGATTTAAAAAGAGGTCAAGAGAAGTTGCCTGGCAGGAAAGGACGTTTAAATCGCAGTGACTATTTGTTTTTACCAATTTCTTACTCAGAATTTTCCAAAAAAACGAAAAACCTGTTGGGTAAAAACACTTTGTTGAGCTATCTTCTTACCGGAGGATCGCCCATTGCCTGTTTAGAAATTGCTGTTAATAGAGAAATCCCTGAATATGTGGTTACATTGACTAAAGATTGGGTTTTTGGCGAAACAGCTTTAGCAGGACGAGATCGTTCTTCGTTGTTATCAGCGTTTGAAGTTTTTTATCGTTTTGGAGGATCACCCGTTGGGCAAACTAAGCTTGCAAAGCATGCTGGGTTAGCCAATAACACAGTGGCTGCTGGATACGTCGATTTTTTACAAAACCTTGTTTGTGTGGGCACAAGCAATTATTGGGATATCCATAAAAATAGGATTGATCGCAAAAAACCTGCTAAATTTCATTTTATTAATCTGTTGGTCGCGCTTGCTTTTTCACAAAATCGTATTCGTTCAGTAGCGGATTTTTTGGCCTTAGCTCCTGAAGCTCAAGGAATGTGGTGGGAGTGGTTAGTTGCCCAAGAAATTCATCGCAGACAAGCTCTGGCATTTAGTGATTTGCCAGAGTATTTTTATTATTGGAGAAATTCAGAACATGAAATTGATTTTGTAAATTTTCAAAATCAATTTATCGAAGTAAAAAGAGGGGGGAGTTCAGCGCTTGAATTTAAATGGTTTCCTAAATTATTCCCAAAGAAAAAACTATTAGTTTTAAACAAAAAATCGTTTTCATCTCAGTACGTAACAGGTATTGGTTTTGAAGAGTGGTTGCTAGTAAATTGATTCTTTCTTCAGAAAAACTCTTTATTAAGTCTCAACAATTTCTCTTTTGAGGAGATTTTCTATATGTCGCTGTCTTTCGAGCCAACAACCTTGACGTAGAATTTCAATTCTTGATTCTGCTAATCGATTAATTTGTTTCATAATTTTTTGATCTGATTCATTTTCACTTAAAATCTCGTTTTGAATATTTGTAGGTGTCGGAATATTTGAAGCAGCTATGTGAGACAAAATTCCCCCCAGAAATTGACTCAACTTTTTAGACTTTTTTAAAAGTTCAAAGTGCTCTTTGTACCTCTCATCTTTAAACTTAGGCTTCCAAAGGTAAAGTAGATCTAAAAAATGCGTTATCGTTTGAAAATCAATCTTTTGATCAGCATTTTTCTCTACTCGCTCTTTAACTTGAGCAAAACGAAGGTTATCACAATCCTCAAGACCTTCAATCTCAACGGGATAGAGGCCTTGAAGAAGAATCTTTTGAAATCCATCGGAGAAAAGCACTTTCTTTTCAATTTTACACATTGTGCCTGTTTCAAAAATGTCTTCTTTAGTGGGTTTTTCATTTTGTTCGAGCCTTTTTTGCGTAGACACGACCAATAAAGACTGATGCTCCTTTATGGCTTGAAGAATCGTTTCTTGAGTGAACGGACGTCCCGTCATTATTACAGAACGAGCCCGAGGAAAAACAACTAAATCTCTCACACTAATGATTGGATAACGTTTTAAACTCATTACATAACTCCTTTTTAAAAATACACTTTGTTTTTGTTTATCTTGACTTCTTCCCAAAACCGATGGAACGGAGGAAAATGATGCTCTTTTGCCAAACGCGAGTTTAAGTCGATCAATTTCATTTCTGGAGTTTCAATTTGCCCGTCCTCGATTGCTTTTTGAATCAACTTCAAAAACTCACTTCGTGTAAAAAACAAATCCTGAATTTCACATCCAAGAGCATCAGCCACCTTATTCACAGTCGACAGCTTGGGATCAACTAAACCGGTTTCGATCTTGGCAATTTGTTGTTGTGTGGTTTCACACTTGGCCGCCAATTCGACCTGAGTGATTCCCTGAGCTTTTCGAAGGAATTTCATTTTATCGATCATTTTACACCTCCTTGTATGTATTCTTGGATACATCTTAAAAGGTGTAAAGTCTAGTTTTTGGTTTTTTTCAGAGCTTAAAATTTAAAAGCAAGACTTTGCGTAGAAATTTATTTTGTTTTCTCATTATGCTGCGCCAAGCATAAGGTGGTGTTTTTCAGTTCTTATTCTAATGAAATTGGTTTATTTTTAATCTTTGATGGGATTATAAATTCGGGTTGTGACAAAAAAGTTCAACCCTTTTAATGGTGAGAGAATTTGTTATTGTGAAACAAAAAAAATTATTTCTTTTTCTTTCGTTTGCTTTATGTTTGTTTTTTTCTGAAATGCTATTGGCACAACAAAATCAAGACGCCTCTCAATCCTCAGAATATAGTTTTCATTTAGGCCCTTATCTTCCCAATCAAATTGAAGGAGTAACAGAGATTTTACCAACTTGGGGGCTACGCTATGGCCTTAAGTCGGGGGCTAAAGTGATTGAATTTGGTTTAAGCAATGCCCGAGCGAAAGGGACTATTTATAACATAGCTTCAGTGGGCTTAAGAGGACAACTTCCTTTGGAAGATCTTTTTGCTCTTTTCACTATAGGTTTAGACGCTCATTACTACCTTCCCCCTCAAGAAAAAGAGTATCGATTTGTTGGAGGCACCCACTTGGGAAGTGGAATTATGGCTGAAGTTGGTCCTGGTATTTGGCTGCGAACAGATATGAAGTTCACGTTTAACCCTGGAGTCGCCCTCTACTTTGGATTTGGTTTTATGTTTGGGTCGCCGACTATGGATTCAAAAGAAGACCCCACTGATCCCACTAAATAGTGGCTGTTTTGCAGCAGCCACTTATAAGCCAGCCTGAAGGCGTTCTTTATCATCAACGTGGCTTAAAATGCCCCCTTTAAGTTGTGGACGATAGGCCAAATCCTGAATTCC